>CAZHOC010000013.1:13086-19084 GCA_964534295.1 uncultured Bacteroidia bacterium
TTTCAATGATTTGGTAAAGAATGTTTTTTCGAGTCTGTTGCTAGAACCAAAGATCGAATACATCGATACCACAGCTGACATCAGAGATGCCTATCAATACTTCACAGAGGCCGATATGAGCAAGTTTCGCGCTACCGGCTATCGCTCTCCCTTCATGAGTTTAGAGGAAGGTGTACAGATGTATGTGCAGCAATTTTTGTCATTGAGAAAATATTATTGACCGTTCAACCAGAAGGCGAAGTTGCCGAAAGAAAAAAAATTTAATTTTAAGCTGAGTTGAACCCAACAATCGCTTTGATTTGTTCGTTGGTATATATAAATTTCTAATCGTTCAATTTATCTCCTCGTGCTAGAAATTCTGCTGCATTTCGGTCTTTTGCTATCCCTGCTTATAACGCCTGCCTTGGTGCTGATGGCTTATTGGTACCGTCGTCAGTTGGATAAGCCCATGATGGTTTGGAAAAAACCAGAAATGGTGATCGTGACCATTACCTTTTCGGTCAGTGCACTGATTCTATTTATTGTTGGTATTTCTTGTCTGTTCAATGCAGTCGGTTATGTTGACACTCCTCTGACCATTGACAAAGCAGATTTATTTAGGATAAGTGGTATTTGCGGTCTCTTGATCGTGTCGCTTCTCTTTACTTATATCGCGATCAGAATGCTACTGGTAAGAGTCATCTCTTCTCGCGGCATTGTATTGAACGATCGTTTTTTCCGAATCCCAGACTATCGCAATGTGATCGCTTGGCATGAGATTTCGGATTATTATTTAGTCTCAGACTACCCCAATGTCATCTTCACCCTCATCGTGCAAAAAGAAAGTCTGAAATATTCCAGAGTTTCTCTACGCGTACCGGTTTATCGTCGTGATGAGTTTGAAGACCTTCTCGAGCGTTGTATGGACGAAAATGAAGGCTGGGGCCTATACGAAGGACTTAGCAGGACACAATTTTCTGGAAATTAGTCCTTGTTCTACCTCCATACACTCCCCCCATATACCGTTTAATCAGAAAATCTGGCATATTAGGCCCGATTTTTGATTAGCTACGCTAGTTGCTCTTATCTTGCATCGCAAATTGCGAATAGTCTTATCTTAGAAGGGATGCTTGGAAATTCGTTGCAAAAAGGATATCCGTGGCTGATATCCGGCCTGTTATTATTAGCTGTTAGTACAGTTTTATACCTCTATGATGATAGTCGTAGTGATGAAGTCTTGTTTGAACAAGTAGAACAGCAGATTCAAAGAGACTTTCAGCTGGCCATTCAACAAGCCACTAACCTACCCTTTAGCGCCAATGAGCGCCCGAATAATCCTTATCAGATCTGCCAATTGCTCTACTCCCCTGCCGGTCGTTTGATGGGCTGGAACAATAATGAGTACCTGCCAGCAGAACGCAAGATCAAATATCTCAGATTGATTCCAGAGGAGCCCAAAGTGGTGAAATTGGATGATTATCGAACTTACTATCAGATCAGAGAGAAAGAAGGAGACTCGACTACCTTGACCCTGATACCCTTGCATATCACACACAAGGTAAGTAATGACTATCTCCTCCCCTACTTCTTCTTAGGCAGACAGTTTAGCTCCCTCAGCAACAGTCAGGAGCTTCGATATCTCAAAAATATTCGTTTTACCCCAGAAGGCACCGAAGGTGAGGTTGTGATCACGGATTTATTGGATGATGCAGCATTTAGTTTGAGTAATCTTCCCATATTTCCCTTCCGCTCTATCCTCCGGTACACGGTTTTGATATTTTTGCTACTTGGCACCATCTGTTTAGCAATCTTCCTGCGTATTTTTACCATTGTTCGCTGGGATTTAAGATATCACATAGATATTGGTCTTTTCTTCGGGGTTATTTCCATTCGCTTATTACTTCATTGGATTAGCCTTCCGGGAGACTATCTGGAAACCAAGTTGTTCTCTCCCGAAATCCTTGCTACAGATCCAGCCTTCGCGCCTAGTTTAGGAGAGCTGACGCTCAATCTGATTACAGTATTGATCTGTACCTGGATCCTTTATACATACTTGTTGAGGATTTCTAATGTCTATATTAAGAAGGTACTTGATAAACCGATCCTTAGCTGGGTGTTGATGGCCGCAGGAATGGCGGTTTGTGGCTTTTTATTGAGCCGCTTTATTGTAGGTTTTGAAAGGATTGTCAATGACTCTACCATCGACATTGAGTTTTCTAACCTTCTCCAAACCAATATCTTCTCTTATCTGATTTTGCTGGATGCGGGATTACTCTTTTTGCAATTATCTCTCCTCTGCTTTATCATCCTCAAGCTCAATGTCTTTTACGGCAGAAGGTATGGCTTCACCGGGCCCTTTTTGATTGGGCAATTCGTAATGGCTTTAGGGATCAATCTCAGCTTGTACTACTTCCTCGGTATGGGAGTAAGTACTAGTATACTTGCTACCATTGGTATTATGCTATTGGGTTTAACCCTTTATCGTATGCCTTTTGAGCACTTCCTGAAGCACGATTTGGCCAACTATCTCATCTTCCTATTGTTGATGACCATTTTCACCACCTACGGTGTAACCAGTGGTATTGCCCTAAAAAACAAGCTCAAAGCAGAACGTATTTCGAATAGTATTCTTGGTGGTGAGGTTACCAATACCATCGTAAACTATCAGTTCACCATCGGTAGCTTGGAAGCCGACCTCTCCTTGGTCCAAGAAACCCGTGAACAATTAAAAGACGATAGTAGATTCCGAGATTGGGTCAGGTCCAATTACGTAGAGCCAAACTTCCAAGAATTTAATGTTGATCTCTTTTTGTACGATGAGCAAAATCGTCCTCTTGATGTCCGTAATCGAGACAGAGCGCCATTTTTTGGACCGGAAGCCGGAATTCCTATTGCAGATCAAGGAATAAAGATTGACGAACAACTTGAACTCTACCAGCTTCCAAATCGCGATAATCGCTACCGAGATTTATATATTGGTTCCTTTATTCTTCCTGTCGGCCTTGACACCAGTCAGGCAGTTCAGTTTTTGTTTGAATTGACCCCAGCGGCGAGAGAGACCGAAGGTTTGTATTCATCGCTTTCTCTAGACAAAGCAACTTACGATGATATAGCGCTCTTAGATAATTTTGATCATGCTCTATATCGCGATGGTATTCTTTACCATGAAGAAGGAATCTATCCTTTCCCAATCGAGTTAGAAAGAAAAGAAGATGGGGAGCGCTTAGGACCCAATCGACAATACTTTGAAATTCAGCACCAGATATCTGGCAACAAAGTAGCCTTGGTACGCTACCCGGTCCTTTCCTTTTTGGATGTAGTAACTACTTTCTCTTTTGTCTTTTATTTCTTCGCTATCGCGGGTCTGATCATGTTTGTATTGCCAGTATTTGTCATACAATCCCTCAGATCAAGACGATCAATTAATCTTCAATTTCCACTGAGAGCAAGGATTCGTTTGGGGCTACTTGGGATTAGTATCATCCCGATGATTATCATCCTGGTCTTACTCTATCCATTTATCCAGAATCGATTTGAGCGCGAAGCGCGAGCAGAATTATCTGATGAAGCAGCGCGAATGGTTACTCTACTTGGACCTGAATATCAAAGCCTTATTGCAGACAACTTCTCCAATACCGCTCTAAATGGCACTTTTAGAAAACGAGTTAGGGACCTAGAGGCAGTCATGAAGGACGACGTCAATGTATTTGATCGAGAAGGCCGACGAGTGGCCTCCACTCAGCCATTGACTTACGAGCAAGGCTTGACAACAGATCTGATGAACTCTTCTGCTTTCTTTGCCTTGAAGAATGGAGGGGCGTCCGACTTGGTTGTCAATGAGCGCATAGGTAGTCTCCGCTATCTATCAGCTTATCGTCCGATTATTGGAGCTGATTCTCGACCTGTTGGCTTTATCAACATTCCCTTTATCGCTCAACAAAATCAACTAAACTCGCAGGTAATCGACTTCCTCGCCTACCTCGCCAACATATACCTCTTAGTATTCCTACTGATCAATCTGATTTCGGTAGCCGTTGCCGGAACGATCACCCAACCATTAGCAGTAATTAGACAACGACTTTCCGCCATTCGACTTGGTAACGTCAACGAACGCATCAATTACAGCTCCAAAGATGAGATTGGGGAGATTGTCAGTGCCTATAATGAAATGGTAGAGCAGTTAGAGGAATCTGAGGAAAAAATCACCCAGACAGAGCGTGAGCTTGCATGGCGCCAAATGGCTCGACAAGTAGCTCATGAGATCAAGAATCCGCTCACTCCGATGAAGTTGAGTATCCAACACTTAAGTAGGACTTTCAAGGAACAGACACCACGCTTCCAAGAGATGTTCCCCAAAGTGATGAAAACGCTCTTGGTACAAATTGACTCTATGGCCAATATCGCGAACTCCTTTTCTGAGTTTGCCCGTATGCCTGAGCCGATCAATACCCGCATCAAAATCAATGATGTGCTACTCGAGGTAGTGGATCTTTATACCCAGTCCCAAGAAACCATCTGGCTAATCGATATTACAGAAGAGGCCTTCTGGTCGATAGGTGATAGAGATCAGCTAGGACGTTGCTTCAATAACATTATCAAAAACGCGCTCCAAGCCATCGAATCAAATGGTATTCTTCATATCTCGATGCGGATAGAAGAACAATTTGCCAAGATCGAAATCAAAGATAATGGCAAAGGCATACCAGAAGAGATTCAGCCAAAAATCTTCCAACCGAGCTTCTCAACCAAGAATTCTGGTATGGGACTAGGGCTGGCGATTGTTAAAAGAATCATCGAGAATACCGGTGGGGAGATCTATTTTGAAAGTGTCGAAGGCAAAGGCACCACCTTCTTTATCAACTTACCGGCAGCGGATGCTGTCCTCAATCAAAATCTCGAGCTTGAGAAAGTTAGTGCCTAATTTTGCCTTATTCTATACCCAACACATTCTGTAAATTGCTGACTAATCCTTGTTGATTGCGATATGTACGCATAGTCGGGCTGCTTTTCGGCCTAATTTGCAGCACCGGCCTCATATGGGCCCAAAACTCCTTGCCTGCCACGGATACCCTAAGTGGACCAGCAACCGATACCCTCCGGCTGGCCCATGGTTTTTTAGTACCCAATTCTGAGACGATAGCCGACCAGAAACAGCAAGGCGTCAGCAAGGATTTATATCAAATCAACTACGCCCAAGGTTGGGTCCTACTTAAGGATAGCCTTTTCAATTTCCCCCTTTCAATCACCTATCGCTACTTTACCAACCCTCTCTCCCCTACTGTGGCTATCCGTCAGATTAGGATTACCCGCGATACCGCAACCCAGGAGGAGCAGGTGGATGTCATCTTCGATGAACGCTATGACCAAAACCCAAGGGAATTTTTAGCTAGTGATAGGATTCGCAAAAGCGGTAGCCTTACCCGCGGCTTAGCGGTGGGCAATCGCCAGAGCCTAGCCGTAACTAGTGGGCTCCGCCTCCAATTAGAAGGCGATCTTGGAGATGGCCTCAAAATCGTCGGAGCCATCACTGACGAAAATATTCCTATCCAACCAGATGGTACCACCCAACAAATCTCTGATTTTGATAGGGTTTTTATCAAGCTCATGAAAGACCGCTTTAGCCTTACGATGGGAGATTATGAAGTCAGTCAAAAAAACACTCGTTTCGGCAATTTTTATCGCAACGTACAAGGGGTTCAATTTGCCTGGGAAAACGATCAAACCAAAGCTAGCGTCAGTGGAGCCGTTGCCAAAGGCAAATTTCACACCAACACGCTCCAAGCGATTGATGGGGTTGCTGGTCCCTATCGCCTCAGTGGGCAAAACAATGAGCGCTTTTTTATCGTCCTCGCCGGTAGTGAGAAGGTCTATCTCAATGGCAAATTGATGACTCGGGGTATCAATCAAGATTACATCATCAACTACAATACGGCCGAAGTAACCTTCATGCCCAAGCATGTGATTACCAATATCACACGTATTGTAGTGGACTTCGAATACAGTGATCAATACTACAACC
>CAZHOC010000014.1:0-5819 GCA_964534295.1 uncultured Bacteroidia bacterium
TAGGTGTTTTCCATCTCAAAGTCTACAAAGACTTTTTTGCTTTCATCACCACCATTGCCATGCACCACAGAGTTGTTAACTGCTTCGGTGACGGCTACCATTACATTGCCGTAAACGTCTTCCTTGAAGTCAAGATCAGCACGGATGTCATCAACGACAGACTCTATCGTGTGGATGACTTCTGGCTTACTTTCCAGGGTCAGTTGTTTTAGCACCTTTCGGGTTTCGGTACTGCTACTCATTCGCTTCTTCGAGCTTTTTGAAATATTGTTCGATCAAGATGAGGAAATCGTTGGAATATTCCAATTTGTTAGATTTCAACATCTCCTGACGGATTTTGTTTTTATACTCCTCTATACTGAGTTGCTCAGGGGACTTACGGTCCAATTCGCGACCCGTTTTAGATTCTCTTTTGTTGTCCAGTTCACGCTCTCGAACGGACTTATCAGCCTGCAATAAGCGGCTCAATATCTGCTGCTGACGGAACAATGTCTCTGCTGTCAGCTGACGATTTACTAGTTCGGTTTCGGTCTCTTTCATGTCCTGCATGATCTTGTCGAGATCGCCTAAACCGTTTTCACCGTTCTGTTTCATACGGTCTCTAGCCTCTTGAAGTTGCTTCCGAATCGCTTCTTGACGCGCCGCCATCTCACCCATTTTCTGGGCATTCATCTGACCGTTCTTCATTTGCTGCATCTGCTGGTTGAGCTTCTTTTGCATCTCGCCCATCTTCTGCATGCTCGGTGTTTGACCTGGCTTCTGGCACATGCCACTGCCAGGCTTAGCATTCATCATCTGCTCCTGCATCTGCTTCATGACATCCGAAAGCATATTAGCCAAGTTGTTAATACTGGTCATCGCAGTCTGCTGATGATAAGTGATCATCGGCACTTGCTTGTTGCGGAAGAAGGTTTGCGACTGCTTCATGTTGTCAGTGATCTTACCGCTTTCGTCAAGAACGAATTTCTGAATTTGGAATACTTTATTGGCTAGTGCCTCAAGGCTATCCGAAACCAGCGCCATATCATCTTGCAGTTTCTTCTGCTCTTGGCTCTTATCCTTAAGGGCAGGATCACCATACTTCAAGCCTTTGACATTTTCTTTGAGGTCCTCCTGATCGAAGGAAAGGGTCAAGAGATTCTCCAGCAGCTCACGCAAGTTCTCCAGATTTTGCTGGTCTTGTTGCTGCTGCATATTCATCTGCATCTGGCTAAGTTGGTCAGACATCTCCTGCATTTTTTGCGAAGCGCCCTTCTGTTGCTCGCCAGCATTTTGCTGCATCTGCTGAGCTTCCTTCTTCTCCTTGCGGCCTCCGTCTTCCATCTTCTCCGCCGCCTCTTTCATTTCATCAGAAGCTTCGTCCATTTTCTCTTGGGCCTCATCCGCATCCTCCTGCAGACCATCCATCTCAGACTCGTCAGGAGTTTGCGTATCATCTTTCATATCCTGCAGTTCGTCTAGATCTTCTTTGACATCATCCATCTGTTCGTTGATGTCATCTTGACGATCGGAGAGATTTTCTAAGTCTTCAGGAGTCTCCGCTTTTTCGAGTTGCTCGTTGAGTACATCTTGCTTCGACTTCATATTGTCGAGCTTGTTGCGGATCTCATCTGCTTTCTGATCGACCTCCATCTGCTTGAAGAGTTCGAGCGTACGCTCAAGACTTTTCTTGATGTCCTCATCATTCATCTTGAGTTGCTCCATCTTGTTCATCACATCTTCTGGATTCAACTCTTCCATTTTCTCCTCAAGCTCCTTTAATAAATCTTCTATTTCTGGATTATCCAGTTCTTCCAAAAATTCATTAAGCTCTTCATATTTCTCCAGCGTTTGCTCGGAGATCATCTCATTGTTTTGTAGCTCTTCTTTGGTCTCTTCAAAAGCTTGTTGAGTCTTCTCGAGCTCATCCATCATAGCGCGATGTTCCTCAAGCATTTTTTGCATTTCCTTCTTATCGTCGAAGGACAACTTCTTTTGCTCAAGCAGCGTCTCTTGGATCTTCTTATATTTTTCTTCGAGCTCTTTTGATTTTTCTTTTAGGGCTTCTAGTCTTTCTTTGACTTCGTCTTGCTTCTCCCCGACTTCGTCATACTTCGCGTCCAAAGTAGGGTAAACTGCCTTGAAGGTTGCACTAGTTGATGCCTTAGCACCTGATACACCATCATTGTCCCAGACCTTGATATAGTACTCTAATTCGTCTCCTTCGCTCAAGCCTAGGGCCGTAAGGTCAATTCGGTATGAACGTGGCTGTAAGAGCGTTCTACGATCAATTTCGAGTGGGTACTCGGCGTATTCTGCGCTTACTGCCGAAGTTCCACCAGACTTGGTGAAGCGATAGTAGAGCGCCATTTTGGTAAATCCATAGTCATCCGCAACCTCTAATTCCAAAGGCATGACCGGATCTAGGTCAACAAGGAAATCGTTGTTCGGAGAAAAAACATAAATCGAGGGGTAACGGTCTTGCAAAACGTTGATTTTGTACTTGACCGTGTCAATATTAGTAATTTGACTAGTGGATTGTAGTGAGAGGAAATAATTCAAATCCTGCATTATCCGCTGGCTGACCTCATATTCACCCGCTTCACTGCTATTTTTGAAGGCTTTTTTGTCTCCGGCGACCAACCAAGCGTTTTCTACTTCGGTATTTGGTAATAATTCCCAGCGAACAGTCGATCCTTTGACTACTTTGAAGTCTCCAACATTGTCTTCAAGCGTTTCGGAGCCCAAACCAGTGTATTTGGGGTAAGTAATATGAGCTCTGAAATTTTTAATAAACGGACGTTTTAGTACTTCAATTTTATAGCTCTCAGAACGAGCGTCAGGATTGCCAACATAGAAGCTAAAATCCTCTTTTACGTCCGAAAGTTGATAAGAAAAGCTATTAGGCTGCTCTTGATTGAGACTATAGTCGATAAATTGAGATTCTGGATCGGATTCGTCTTTAATAAAGATGAAAAGTTCCGAAGGCAATGCCTTACCATCCACACTTACTTGTAGATCATAACTTTCGCCGGCAATCAGTTGCTGCGGCACGCTCGAAAGCTCAATTTGGAAGGGAGCTTCAGGCAAAAACTCAGTATCATAGTTTACGAGCCTCGCTGAACTCGCACTCAACAATTCTGGATTAAAAGAATAGGTGAGTAAAAACAAAAAGAGTGGGATCGCGAGATACCACAAATATTTTCGGTTCAATTTGAGATTGACAGCTGAACTGATCTGGACAGGAGCAATGTCCTCAGCTTTTTTGTCAATTGCGGCTAAGGCCAAGGAATTTTGCTGCGACTCGCGCTTGAGCTGAAGCAAATTGACCAGTTTGTCATTAATGTCTGGAAAATGATCCTTCACTATGTCTGCGATCTGAAAATCAGATATAGTTTGAGACATATTAAAGAGTTTGGTCAAGGGCCAAATCACCATCCAACCCAGGACGGCCACAAAGACTGCCCCCAAACTGAAGACCATGGTCGTTCGCACTGCGGCAGAAAAACCAAAAAGCCCTTCACTCAGCAATACCACAAAAAGCATGGAACTTACGAGTAGGGCAAGAATGAGAGAGCCACGCAGGATCTTATCCGTATAATACTTTTTACGGAAGTTATGCATGCGCTGATCAAGGACACTATGAGACTGATTCATAAAAATTGCTCCTTTAACGACTCAATGGGCGAAGATGATGCTTCACCCACCGAAAAAAAGTTTCTTTATCTAAAGTTCCCGATGCGAGATCGAGAATGAGTTTTTCTTGTTCGTCAACCGTGGCTTCGATTTCATAGCCATTCAAAACAAACGTAATCTCCATCGCTGCCTGTCCGATTCTTTTGTTGCCATCAACAAAGGGATGATTGACAACTAAAAAAAATCCTAAAGCAGCTGCTTTCTCTAATAAATTTGGATAGAGGTCTTGTCCACCAAAAGCATTCAAAGGCTGGGTTAAGCAGGAATCCAAAATTCCTTCGTCTCTCAGTCCAGCTGAACCACCAGATTCTTGGATGAGTCGAGCATGTATTTGCAAGACCATCTCTTTAGTAGGAAAAAACATCAAGCTAATCGCTTATACAGCTCTCGATTTTTTTCCATCACCAGTGCCATCGCTTCTTCAAATGATTTTTGGTCAGGAGTTTCTAGTTCTTCCGCATCAACTGGATTTAGCAAAGATTCGTTTTGAGAAATCTCGGCATGCTTGTAGATCACTTTTTCGATATAGTCCTCTACAGACAAATTGAGGCGCTTGGCCTCTGTCTTTACCCACTGAATTTTAGTGGTATCCAATTGTAATACGATTTTTTCCATACTACTCCTTCAACGAAAACCCTTGTCCAAAAGTTCGTAGCGTTCCGCGAAGCGGAAGACGAATTAGGTCCAAGCTATATAAATATCGAAACTTGCGCTCTCAACTCCAAGGGCTCAAAGCCCGAAAAACCTACACCGCAATTTCAACCATGATCGGACAATGATCTGAATGCACTACTTCCGATAAAATATCAGCGCTTTTGATCGTCTCTTTCAAAGGATCCGCCACCATATTGTAATCAATCCGCCAACCCTTGTTTCTAGCTCGAGCCCCTGCGCGATAGCTCCACCAACTATACTTGTCTGGAGTATCAGGATGGATCGCGCGGAAAGAATCCACAAATCCAGAGTCTAAAAATTTGCTTACCCAATCACGTTCATGCTGCAAAAAGCCTGAACTAGTTTTGTTGCGGACAGGATCATGAATGTCAATCGCTTGGTGGCAAATGTTATAATCCCCACTAACGATGAGATTGGGAATCGTTTTGCGAAGCTCATTGAGATAGACATACATCTCATCCAAAAAATCTTCTTTTACGGCTTGCCGAACGTCTCCACTCGAACCCGAAGGAAAATAGGCCGAAATAATGGAGTAGTCATCAAAGTCTGCGCGGATCACACGACCCTCATTATCAAAACGTTCGATGCCACAACCATACTCCACATGATTGGGTTCTTTGCGGGTAAAAAGTGCCACGCCACTATAGCCTTTTTTCTGCGCCGAATACCAATAAGTGTGGTAGCCATCTGGGTGCAAAGTGGCTTCGTCAAGTTGCTCTTTTTGTGCCTTGGTCTCCTGAATACAAAGCACATCTGGCTTCTCATCCTGTAACCAATCGAGCAGCCCCTTTTTGGAAGCTGCTCGTATACCATTGACGTTGTAGGAAATAATCTTTTGCATAATGTCCTAACGCATTTAATTTTCTTCTTTTTCTTCCTTCGGAAAATGTTCCCATCCCTGAGCAGTCAATTCGACTACTTCGCCACTATCCAACACAATGTGCAGCTGACCCGGCTCATCAGTGATATGTCCGATGATAGTGATGCCTACTTCCGATTTGATTTTGTCAAAATCTTGCAGCGGCACGGTGAAAAGTAATTCGTAATCCTCACCACCATTGAGCGCAAAAGTTACCGGACTGATTTCAAATTCTTCGCCCACCTTCATCGTCTGATGGTCGATCGGCAATTTGTTGGAATAGATCGTCGCGCCTTTTTTGCTTTGATGACAAATGTGATGCAATTCACTGGCGATGCCATCGCTGACATCAATCATGGCTGTGGGTTGAACGCCCAGCTGAGCCAATCGATTGACCACATCCATGCGCGCATCGGGTCGCAATTGTCGGCCAGCCACATAATCATAATCCGTCAGGTCAGGTTGCATGGATGGATCCTTCAAAAAAACTTGACGTTCGCGATCGAGTACCAAAAATCCTGCATAAGCCGCTCCCACATCTCCACTCACACAAATCAGATCTTTGGGTTGAGCGCCAGAGCGATAAGTGAGCTTTTCCTGACTCTCTTCG
>CAZHOC010000014.1:5845-18475 GCA_964534295.1 uncultured Bacteroidia bacterium
GGCAGTAACCGAAATTACCAAGCCACTAGTCGAGCTGGTAGTATCACCACCGAGTAGGTCGATGCCGTATTTTTCGCAAGCCAAATTGATGCCCTCATACAGTTCATCCAAAGCTTCAACTGAAAAACGACTACTTACTGCTATCGAAACAGTTACCCCATAGGGTTGAGCGTTCATCGCAGCGATATCACTCACGTTTACCGCCACTGCTTTGTAGCCCAAATGTCGGAGAGGCATATAGCCCAATTCGAAGTGTACTCCCTCAACCAACATATCACTGCTAAACACTTGCACTTTGCCATCTGTCGCTTTCACCACGGCGGCATCATCGCCCACTCCCTTGAGGGTGCGATTTTGTCGTGGAGACACTTTTCTTGTCAGACGGTCGATCAGCCCAAACTCCCCCAAACTTGAGATGGAGGTGTAGGCGGATGGGTTTTCCTCTACCATGAAATTCAATACATTTTGCAGAAAGGGCTCACAAGTTACGCAAAGCTTTGACGCGATATGCGATTTGCGGACCATTTCGGGTGAGGTGGAATGCTTATCCACCGATTATTCCACAAAAATACACAAGCTTTTTGAGATTAAATCATTTGATTATCAATGCTTAAGCTTTTGTGCCTGAAATCTATCCACATTATGGGTCTTGGGGATAAGTCGTGCTTTTTGACTGCTTCGCAGAACGATTAGCCCTCTTGCTTGATCAAAACTCCCATTCGGGATTCGATATCAGGAAGCGGCACAAGATTTTGTACCGATACAAATCATTCTTCTGGCTCGCAGAACGATTTCCCTCCAAAGTTCCTTCGACTTCGCTCAGGATGACAACTGGTTGATCGATTTTCCAAATTGTCTTGCTGAGCTTGCCGAAGCATCTTTGATTTCTTCCCCTTGCTGAAATAAGCAATTTCGAGACAAGCGTTCCGCGCAGCGAGAGCCCAAAAACTAAATCGCCTCAAAAAAGAGAGAGCCTCTTCTCTATTATTATTCTTTTCTTTTTAAAAGATTTAAAAAACTAATAGTAGTAATGGATCCGTGGATAAGTGGGAAAACTTTATGCGATTTTGCTTGACTTGCATGTATTCCACAGTTCATGAGATGAAATCCACATAAGTTATCCAAACGCAAATCTAATGTTACCCCAATGTTATGTAATCTTATCAATACAGGATATTTCGAAATTCGATTGGAGCTAATGGCTTTATCATTCAGTCAATTAGCGAAAATATCGATTTATAAAAATTGGTGGAATTTCATCTATAGAAAATAAAAGCCGATTGGAATTTGATACGACTTTTCGACATATCAACACAGAAGTGGAAAAACTAAAATGCGTGAAAAAAGTCAAAAAGCTTACTGGGGGAAAAAGTTGATAAATCGCACTTTGTTCACTCCCGATATCCACACCCCTATGCTTTTCCACCGGATTGTGCATAAAGCTTACACTTGTGGAAAACGATATTCACCCCACTTTGGGGCTTCTTCACAATTTTGGCATTTTGGCTGTGGATTTTAAACGCCTGAAAATCTGGCTTTTAGAGAAGTTATCCTTTTTGCTGTGGATAAGCCTATGTACTATTGATTCTTTTACAAACGAGTGACTGATAGGCTTAAAAAATCGCCCTGAGAATATTTCCACCTGACCCATTACCCAGCACAATCGCATATATCGAACTCTCAGGCCGCTTTTTTGCTAAAAAATCGCTCTCTGAGTGACATAGAAAAAAGTGAGCTGCATAATGGTACAGTCGCACGCGATTCTCAGGGCCGTTTTTTGGGGAAATCAAGCTTTCATCTGTACAAAGAGCGCTAAAGCGGGCCATTTATGATGGAATATCCATAAATGGGACAAATATATTTCTCATAACTGACTGTAAATCAATTTGTTATGATAGGTATGTGGATTACCCCTCTTTTTTGCCTGTTTCTGCGTCGCAGAACGCTCAATTAAAGCCCATAATTTGTTCTAAACCCCCATAGACTGTTCTGCAGTCTCGTAATTTATTTCTGAGCTTTTTCTTTTTATCGATTCTTACAGGCGAAAGCTTTGGCTGGGGATCGTAATCGCACTTGCTGGCATTTTTGGGATATTGATAATTACACGAAAAGTAATTTTTATTTGATGAAATGAAATCAAATCCCAAAAGAAATGCTAAAACTCGTCTGGGGACTTCCAATCAACTGAGCACAAAAGCGCTCACCAAATTGCCCCAGATTGGACTTGCAATATTATTTTCTTCCGTCCTCTTTTATTCAATCCAACAGACTGAATCCATAAACGCATCATCTTACTCTATTGCTGATGATCAAGATCAAGACGATATCCCCAATTGGGAGGATTTTGATGATGACAATGATGGCATCGAAGATCAGTTTGAGTGTAATCCTGATCAAGTAGAAATATTTACTTATACGGGTTCGGATCAGATCGCAAACATTCCCACTGGTACAGAAACGATCAAAGCTAAAATTTGGGGAGCTGGTGGTCGTGGCGACCAAAGATCAGGAAGGGGAACAGGTGGAGCTGGTGGATATACCGAAATCGAAATTCCACTAAGCGCTCTGCCTGGCGGTACTACCCAATTGGTCGTAACCGTCGGAGAGGGAGGAAACTCATCAACTGGTAGTGTTACTTACGGTAATGGCGGGGCAGGATTTATCAATACTTCAGGCAATGGCCATAATGGAAGAAATGCAGGATCAGGCGGAGGAATGTCAGCCTTGAGTCTGGTAACTCTAGCGGTTCCCGCTTCAGTATCAGTCAGTGAACTCATTGCGATTGCAGGTGGGGGAGGTACGATGCCGGCTTATTCATCTTCCGGAACTTATGCTGGAGAAGGTGGTGGGACCAATGGCGGAGACGAAAAAGCACACCCGACCCAAGGTGGGGGCGGTGGCTCTCAAGTTGCCGGAGGAACCGCGGTCAACAATGGTAATCCAGGCAGCTTTTTGCAAGGAGGCAATGCGGTTAATAATGGCGGCGGTGGCGGCGGTGGATTTTATGGAGGTGCCTCCGGAAACTTTGCCGATCCTTGTGGCACCTGTACCAGCAGTGCAGATGAACATGGCGGGGGCGGTGGTTCCGGATATGTCAATCCTGCCGCTACTTCAAGCAGTATGGAAACTGGCAATTTGCAAACTCCACCCAATACCTCAGATCCTGATTATATCGCAGGAGTAGGGGTAGGGGGAGACGCGGGTAGCGGAGGAGTTGCTGGCGGCAATGGCCTGGTAGTCATTACTTATGTATTTGCCTTAGATTGTGATTTGGATCAAGATGGTATTCCTAATCATCTGGACTTGGATTCGGATGGGGACGGGATTACCGATATTATAGAGGCAGGTGGTACGGATCCAGACGGCGATGGCCAAGTCGAATATGCTACTCCCGGAGATCCCATGACTCTGGACGATAGTGATGGCGATGGCTTGAGCGATGTTATGGATAATGTTGATAGTGGTAGTGGAGTAGGGGAATTTACCTCAGGTACCCCTTTGACCTTACCCAATACTGATGGAAGTGGCCAAGCCAATTTTCGGGATATTGATTCAGATGATGATGGCATTGTAGACTATACCGAAGCCCAGGCTACGGCGACTCATATTGCAAGGTCAAATGTAGACACCGACGGCGATGGTCTCGATGATGCTTTTGATATTGATTGCCAGCCTTGCGGAGCAATTAGTGGAACTGCAATTGTACCCTGGAATACAGGCAATACCGCAGATGCCGATTATATGGATCTGGATTCTGATGGCGACGGCAATCCTGATTCGATTGAAGGACATGATACCAATGGGGACGGAGTCGTAGATGGTAGTGATTCACCTATGGCCAATACAGGTCTCGCGGGGGGAACAACGGATATTGATGGAGACGGATTATTGGACGGATATGACAATGATACGAACCCCGTAAATTTTGATGCTACTAACGGTAGTATGTTGGCAAACTCTCATCCCAATACCAATGGTTTAGGTTCGGAGATGGATTGGCGAGAACAATTTGTTTTCCCAGTTGAGTGGCTAGATTTTGCTGTGGAAAAAGCAGGGGTAGATGCCAAACTTTCCTGGGCTACGGCTTCGGAACAAAATAGCGACTACTTTCAGGTAGAGCGCTCTTTTGAAGGAACTCAGTTCGAAGAAATTGGTCAAGTAAATGCAGCCGGTACGACTTCAAATATTTCCCAATATCAATTTACCGATCCCAATATCACTTTTTATAGCAATGCAAAATTGCTTTACCGCCTCAAGCAGGTCGATCTCGATGGAGCCGTCGATTATAGCAAGACGATCGAACTTACCCTAGGAGATTCCGAACAGGAAATTTTCTTGACTGCTTATCCCAATCCGGTCAAGGATGTCTTGCGGATTCGAATGAGTTTTCATGGCGCAGCCTCCTTAAAAATTATCAATAATGCAGCTCAAGTAGTCTACCACCAAGATCTTAGCGCCAATGAAACAGGGCAAGATATTAGATTAGCGGTATCCGAATGGCCAGCTGGTTTTTATCAAGTCATCCTAGAAAGTGATTTTGCCCAGACCTATAAAAAGATCATGAAAAATTGACCTATTGTCTGCTTTTCTCTTTTGGGTTTTTACTGCTTCGCAGAACGCTTGTCCCAAAGGCGCGACAAGGCACTGCCATGTCGCAACCAAGACCAACCCAATAATCATTTCGACAGAGTCCCGATAATCGGGACGACGAGAAATCTCCTTGGCTTCAAAATCTAATTACCATTGAGCGATAGGAGATTTTTCGTCGCTGCGCTCACTCGAAATGATTGTTCGGTAGGTGCGCGCATGCATGCCGCACCCTAGACACAAGCGTTCCGCGAAGCGGTAAACAAAAAAATAAACAAAGCCAATCTCATGAGAAAGTGGGATTGGCTTTTGTGATTCAAAAACAATCTTTACCCATTTCGGAGGATTGTATCCAAAGCTCAGGCTTTTGTATACAAATTCACTTTTGCCAGCCCGATATCTTTGTATCATAAACAATGAACGATATGGCACAAGAAATTTTTCAATCGGACCTTAGTGGAAAAACGGTGGTGTTTACCGGTGGCACGGATGGTATGGGAAAAGTTGCGGTGGAAAAGCTAGCGAAGAGGGGCGCGACCATTATGCTGTTAGGAAGGAGTAAAGAGAAAACGATGGCAGTTGTCAATGAGCTGAATCAAATCTCCAATAGTAAAAATGTCCATTATGTCGCCTGTGATTTGGCCTCCCAAGCGAGTATCCATCAAGCCGCAAAAAGCATCCTTGAGCAATGTCCTCGTATTGATATCCTGATCAATTGTGCGGGCATGAATGCGGGCGCTCGCAAGATCACCGATGATGGGATGGAAATGAGTTGGGCTGTAAATCACTTGGCGCCTTTCCTACTCAATCATTTATTATTAGAGAGATTGAAAGCTTCTGCTCCGGCAAGAATCGTCAACTTATCTTCTGCCACCGAGAAATATGGTCATATACATCTTGACGATATCCAGCTCAGCAAAAAATGGAGCACTTTCCGTTCTTATACCCAGGCGAAGTTGGCGATGAATATGTGCACCCGAAAACTAGCCAAAGAATTGGAAGGCACGGGTGTTAGTGTCAACGCACTCAATCCAGGATTTATCAAAACCAATTTGTTGCGTGATCTCAAAGGTTGGGAATCTATCCTAGGTGTACCTTATATGTTTTTCTTTGCTTCCAAAGCGGAAGTAGGCGCTGATCGAATTCTAAGACTCGCCCTTGCGGATGAGTATCAAAAGCAAAGCGGTATGTATGTTTATGAAGACGCCATCAGAGATCCCAATCCAGAAGCCTTAGATGAGGAGCTGGTAGAAAAAGTTTGGGAGCTTTCGAAAAAACATGTTGGTTTATAGCAATCTGAAGTCTTTTGAGCATGAGTGAATTCTTAGAAATAAAGACCTTATCCGAAATGTTTCGGCTCTTGGATCTCCCGGCGCCCAAACATCCTTTGATCGCTTTTCTTGATTTTTCGCGTAGCCCTTTTAAAAAGGACTTCCCCTCTTATAAAGTGATCTGTGATTTCTACCAAATCTCCTTTAAGAGTGAGGAAAGTGGATCGCTTAGGTATGGCAAGCAGACCTATGACTATCAAGAAGGATCCTTGGTCTATCTCGCCCCCAAACAAGTAGTTGAATATCCTGAGTTCAAAAACTCAAATATTGACCATGGCTGGGTACTCTGTTTTCATCCCGACTTGGTGCGTTCGTTTTCCTTGGATCAAAAGATGAAGGATTATGAGTTTTTTAGTTACCACACCAATGAGGCCTTACATATTTCTGATAAGGAAAAAACGATCATTGATTCTATCATCGCAAAGATAGAAATGGAGCTAGACTCTAATCTTGACGATTTTAGTGAAGAGCTCATTGCGACCAATCTTGAGCTGCTGCTCAATTATTCAAAGCGATTTTACAATCGGCAGTTCATTACTCGCAAAAGGTTCAATAGTGGGATCATTACTCAATTCACAAATTTGCTAGAGGCTTATTTTGCCGATGATCTGCAAGTGAAGTTAGGAGTACCTACTCTGGAGTATTTTTCTTCAAAACTAAACTACTCCACCAATTACCTAAACGAGTTGATCAAAAAAGGTACGGACAAAAGCATGCTGGAGCACATCCATTATCAAGTGATTGAACTAGCGAAAAGCAAATTGTTAAATAGTGAGAAGAGCGTCTCTGAAATTGCCTTCGAACTTGGCTTTGAATACTCTCAATACTTTTGCCGACTCTTCAAAAAGAAAACCGGCATGACACCTGGCGAATACCGTAAAGCAAGTTAAGATGGAACTCATTCAGCATACTATCAACTGGGCCAAGGGCGAAATTCTCGAAGCCACCATTATGGGCACTATTGGATTTTTGATCCTCGCATCTGCCCTCATGTTTTGGAAATTTGGTAGCACCCCTTATGCCAAAGCTATGGTGATTCCTTTATTAGTGGTGGGCATCATCCCTTTATTGGCAGGCATTTCGGGCGTGATTAGCAATCGAAATCGTATTCCTGACTACGAGCAGGCTTGGCAGCAAGATCCTCAAAAATTTATGCTAGCCGAAAAGGAGCGGGTCGAAGGCTTCGATGAGATTTTTAAGTACACTTATCCTGGCGCCATTATTTTTGTGATTAGTGGAGCAGTTTTATTTTTCGTCCTGAGCTCTCCGACCGGGAAGGCGATTAGTCTAGCTCTGATGGTACTCGGCCTGATGGCATATTTTATCGATCATTTTGCAGCCGAGAGAGCCCAGATTTATCTGGAGCAGATTGAGAAAGCATTGCCGTAGGGATTTTTCTTTTTTTACTGCTTCGCAGAACGATTGTCCCAAAGGCGCGACAAGGCACTGCCATGTCGCAACCAAGACCCAACCCAATAATCATTTCGACAGAGTCCCGAGAATTGGGACGAAGAGAAATCTCCTTGGCTTCAAAATCTAATTACCATTGAGCGATAGGAGATTTCTCGTCGCTGCGCTCACTCGAAATGATTGTTCGGTAGGTGCGCGCATGCATGCCGCCCCTAGAGATAAGCGTTCCGCGAAGCGGTAACCCAAAGCCTAGCTCCCACTCAAAGACTCAGTATCAGCACTCAACTCATAAATCGTATTCTGTACAAATCCCTCAAAGGGACGACCATCTTCGTCTTTGAGTTGATAGCGAATCTCCATAATCCAGGTCTCCTCAATTTCTGGTACCGTCAATCGAATCGTTTTGCCATCTGGCAATAAGTGAGCCTCTGCCACTTTGAGTTTTTTGGCATCATAGCGTTTGGAGCCATAAAAATGCGTACGCTTGAGTTGCCAAGTTTCAATTTCAAAATTGCTGAGCTCCGCTACGCTTGCAGGATCGAGCTCGTTGGCAAAAGTCAAATTGATACCGTTGGTATGGGTCTGCAGCTTGATCGGCAGATTCAAATCATTGCCGGTATAGCGGATGCGGTAAAAGCCGCCATTTTGGTAGACTTGGCTACTGCCCCAAGCATTCATGCCGATGGCATACATCTGCCCATCCTTCGGATTGAAACGGGCCCGCATAATACCCGTCGGAAATCTCGGCACTGGCAATTCGACGATGCCAGCCTGCGGCTGACCTTCTTTTTCTTCTTTGAGCACGAGAAAGATTTTGCCATAGCCATAAGAGAGGTTGAGCAAGTTACCATTGAGCGGACCCCAATCTTTGCTTTCCGCCCAAACCAATTCGGATGGGGAGCGATCATTTTTTTGGTCTACCCAAACTAATGGGGAAACCATCGCACCATTGGAGGTATCGTCCGGTGCTCCATAGCCATACATATTGCCGTAAAATTTACCTTCCTCTACAAGATTGATCCGGTTCATGGGATTCCAATGACCTTCCTGATCCGTGACATAAAAGCTGCCATCCGGATTGCGGCAAACTCCATTGGCCGCGCGGAAGCCATGTGCTACAATGTCGGTGCGTTCGCCCTCGGCGCTTACCCTCAACAAAGTCCCATGTTGTGGTACCAGAGGAGTGCGGGCATGACGAGCACTTTTGGCGTAATAAAAATTACCTTCCTCATCTACTTGCAGGCCCATAGCAAATTCATGGAAATGCTCCGTTACTTGGTGATCGTTATTAAAGCTTTCATAATAGTCCGTTTCCCCATCACCATTGAGGTCTTGCAGTCTGACCAATTGATCGCGGCAACTGACGTAAATTTTGTCATTATAAATTTTGATGCCGAGAGGTTGGTACATTCCCGTAGCAATTCGCTTCCACTTGAGTTCGCCTGATTTTTGGGTGATGCCACTGATCTCCCAAACCTCTCCTTCGATGGTACATAAGACAGCGCGTTTCCCGTCGGGATAAAAATCAATGCCACCCGGACGCATGCGACTTTTCCATTGATTGGGGATGGGCAGACTTAAGACATCTACCACATAAGCCCCAGTATCCGTACCTACAAGTATTTCGGAAGTGAGGGTTTCCGGATAACGGGTCTTTCCGCCCTTAGTAAAAGCAGTAAGATCTTCGGCTTTTGGTATATTCTCAATTTGCGAATCAAGAACGGATTGAGATTCAGCGATTAGCACCTTGACTTTGCTTTTGCTCCGTGCCGGAACGCTTAATAGTTGAAAGCCATCTTTTTGCTCCAATTGAGCGTTCTCGGAGAGAACAGCCAAAGGAGTAGTAGTCGGTGCCAAGCGAACCCTTAAAGCCTGATCCCCGGTTTCGATATTGAGGCTCCGACTAAAAATAGGATTTTTACTATCTATCTCCATCTCATAAGCTTCAAGCACTTTGCCATCCCCTACAGTATAAGAGAGCACGACCTTATCTTCATGATGATAAAGTCCTTTGTAGTGCGCCCAATTTTTGGGGAGGGGACCAAAAGGCCGACCATCGATAGCACGAAAACGTGGATCTTCAAAAGAACCATTTTCTGGATTGGCCCAGGCCGGACTGACAGGATTTTCAAGCAATACTTTGCCCAGCGTACGTGGATAGATATTATGGCGATCGTTGAGCAAAATGCCCTGCCAGTCAATAAATTTGTCTCCGGTCCAGATGCCAGTCAGACGTAAAAGGTCGTGATCAAAAAGGGCCCAAGCTTTGCCGGCAGCTACACCGCCTTCGCCCTCATCCAAACGGAGGACGATGCCCTTATAGGCAAAATTGAGATCATTATAATTTTCGTTGGCTAGAGGAGAAGGCCCACCGGATATTTCCCGTTCGGGCGCATTGGGACCAGCAAGTTCAAAGGTGTTGATCCAAAAATCTCCATAATCCATCTCAGCCCAAGGTTGGTAAACTTTTGGTTCTGGCCCAACTTCTGATCCCACGGGCAAACTCGCTAAATAATCATCATCAATTTTGAATCCCTGCTGACTTGGATTGCTCCGTGCATAGGTTTCATAGATAAATTGAATGACGGCATATTTTTCTTGAGGGACGAGCTGAACCTGAGCTGGCATACGACCAAAGCCGCGACTGATGGTTTGATACATGCCATAAGGATCTCCAGCATACTTATAAGTATCTTTCCAAAATTTATGGGCATTAGGAATCGAACCTGCTTGCCCTGGATTGCCGTGGCAATTGAAACAGACGTTGTTATAGATTCGTTCTCCTTTGGTATAGCCGTGATCGTCAAAGGCTTCGATCATACCAGCATGATCAATCTTTTTTTCGTAATCAGGCAGATCATCAGCCGACAATAAAAACTCAGCGGGTACTGAACTTTCTGCAGGAGGAGGCGTTTTTTGGCAGGCATTATGAGTTAGCAAACAACTCAATGCGAGCATAAAGCTAGCGAGGTAAGTAAGTAGTGAGCGCATACTAATAAAGCTAAAAAAATCCCGCTGAGAATTAAATCAACTGACCTACTACCCACAAAGGCTCTGTATAGAGGATTATCAGGGCCGTTTTTGGCCAAAAAATCGCCTTGAGAAATCGATGAATATGTGCTGATTGAATATAGATAAAGGCGCAGGACATTCTCAGGCCCGATTTTTAGGCAAAATGACCGTTTTTTATAGATAAAACAGAGTATTTAATACTGGTATTCGGAATTTGCAGTACTTAAACTTACTATAACACCTGTTAATTTATTGATTTTCAGTTGTTTATGTCTATACTCTCAATCCTATTTTCTGCTTCGCAGAACGATCAATTTTTTTATGAGATTTGGCCCAATTAGTAAATCGCTACTCCTTTAAATATCAGTTTTCCGGCCATATTTAATGCTTTTTTCAAGTCGAATTGACTAAGTTTATCCTCCTCAAAATTTAGTCCCTTTACATATGCACTACTTTGCGAAATTGAGATTCGTAATTTTTCTGTCCTTTATCATTGTTCTTGGCGCCTGCGACAATAATAATCCTCCAGTTACCAGCGCTCCCAGTTTGAGCACAGCCGAAGCTGAAAACATCACAGGTGCAAGCGCCATACTTGGAGGTACGATCATCAGCACTGGTGGTGAAAGTTTACAAACCCGAGGCGTCTGCTGGGGCATGAATCCCAATCCCACGATTTCAGATAATTATCAGCCCGCTGATGGCGATAGCACCGGAAGTTTCAAAGTAGAGATCAGTGAGCTTCAGCCCAACACGACCTATCATGTTAGAGCCTACGCCCAAAATTCTAGTGAACAAGCTTATGGCAATGACATTAGCTTTACCACAGATGTCGCGGTCAAGTTTGAAACCGAAATTGTCAGAGATATCATCACCACCCGCGCGACTTTGAGCGGCCGAGTATTTGATGGCTATCGCACTCCCGGTGGTAAAGGCTTCGTTCTGGGAACCAGTCCAAATCCAACCGTCGACGATATCCAATTATCTGATGGGGTAGGGGAAGGCAAAATCGAAATCTTCCTCGCCAATCTCACCCCCAATACGACCTATTACGCCCGGCCATACTCTTTTGTCAATATTGATTATGTCTACGGTGAGGAAGTGAGTTTCAAGACGGCTGGCTATTTCGGGCCGGCGGGTGGCTATGTGTTTTATGACAAAGGAGAAGAAACCGATGGCTGGCGATATTTGGAGGCCTCTCCTCAGACCATCGAAGATGTTGAATGGGGTTGCGTGGGTACATTTATCTCCGGTACTTTTCCCGAAATCGGCACGGGGCTAGAAAATAGCGTCCGTATCAATCAGCTTTGTAGTGCCTCAGATTGTGCGGCGAAGGTGTCGATTAATCATCAGCAAGGTGCCTATGCCGATTATTTCTTGCCTTCCCGCGAAGAAACGGTGGCTTTGATGCGTAGTTTGGAAGGGATCGCACCGAATATTGTCCCCTCTTCGCTCTGGACTTCGACCGAAACCAATTTCGAAAATGCCTTTCACGTTTATTGGAGCGGCAGCAATCTGATCGAGTCTTCTATCTATAAGGAGGCGGCAGTGGATGTGATTCCGATTAGACGTTATTAGGAGGGCCGCTTCGCGGAACGCTTGTCTCGGGTGCGGCATGCCTGCGCGCACCTACCGGATAATCATTTCGATGGAGTCCCATCGGGAGGAGGAGAAATCTCCTTGGTTTCAAGATGTAATTTTTAAGACCAGCCAATTGTCATCCCGGCCAAGGTACGCGAGCCGGGATCTTATGTGTTGGGCTACCGCTTCGCGGAATGTTCATCTCCAAAGTTCCCTCGGCTGTCGCTCGGGATGACAAATTGGGGACTTCTCGTACTTTTACCTATATCCATCTTGTCATCCTGAACTTGCTGAAGCATCTGCATTTCTTTTACCGCTTCGCGGAACGCTTATCTTGGGTGCGGCATGCCTGCGCGCACCTACCGGATAATCATTTCGATGGAGTCCCATCGGGAGGAGGAGAAATCTCCTTGGTTTCAAGATGTAATTTTTAAGACCAGCCAATTGTCATCCCGGCCAAGGTACGCGAGCCGGGATCTTATGTGTTGGGCTTCCGCTTCGCGGAACGTTCATCTCCAAAGTTCCCTCGGCTGTCGCTCGGGATGACAAACTGAGGACTTCTGGTACTTTTACCTCTATTTAACATGTCATCCTGAACTTGCTGAAGGATCTGCATTTCTTTTACCGCTTCGCGGAACGCTTATCTTCAATCTTCAGAAATTCATCCTATACTTGTAGGGTATCGATTACTTTTCTGAAAGAGCTAATTTGG
>CAZHOC010000015.1:0-8160 GCA_964534295.1 uncultured Bacteroidia bacterium
GGCTATATGACCAGCTGGATGGTTACGCAAACCGATCGTTTTAGAGCCGCTAGCGTGGGAGCGGGACTTCCCAACTTAGTGAGCATGGTTACTACGACGGACATTCCCGATTACCTAGTGGCACATATGGGCGGAGAGTTTTATGACGATTATGAAACCTACGAGAAGCACTCGGCCATGTACCACATCAAAAATGTCAAAACGCCTACTCAAGTGATTCACGGTCAAAATGACTTGCGGGTACCGTTTACCCAAGGCCAAGAATTTTACGTGGCGCTTAAACGCATGGGAGTGCCAACTGAAATGGTGGTTTATCCCCGCACGCCACATGGCCCAAGGGAACCCAAATTCCTGATGGACGTATCGCCAAGAATCCAGAAGTGGTTTGAGCAGTATTGACGCTTATGTACTAAGGAATTTTCACCGCTTCGCGGAACGATTATCTCTAGCTTGCGGCATGCATGCCGCAGCTACCATCAGGAGGATGGGACTAAACGTTCTGCGAAGCAGTAATCACCTATAAGCTACACCTCAGCGTAGGCGGGTAAATGGAACCAAAAAGCAGTACCCTCATTTATTTTACTACGCATCCGTAGTGAAGAGCCGTGTAGCTCCATGATTTTACGGGCGATGGCTAAGCCTAAGCCTGCACCTTGATTGGCCTTGGCTTTTTCGGCATTGCGTCCTGCTTTGCGGTAACGCTCAAAAATATAGGGCTGCTCCGCCTCGGGAATCCCTGGGCCGGTATCAGCAATGCTTACCTCCACAGCTTCTTCCAAAGCCTTCAACCCAATGGTAACGCTACCACCAGATGGCGTAAACTTCAAGGCATTGTCCATCAAGTTTTGCAGGACACGCTCTACCAGACCTACGTCGGCAAAGACGAGCGGTAGGTTTTGGGTTTGTTCGAGATGCATCTCCACCCCCTTATCTTTGGCGAGGAGTTGATACTTCTGGAATACATCCTGCGCCAATTCGCCGATAAAGAAGGCTTCCTTCTCGGGTTCGATTTGGCGGGCTTCGAGCTTGGAGTATTCAAATAGTTGAGCCACCAATCCAGCTAGCTTGGTACTACTATTGTGGATGATGGTGAGATAATTATCGCGTTCGGCAGGATCAAGGTCCTCGGCTTTCATTTGCAGGGTTTCTACATAGCCTTGCATAATCGCCAAAGGTGTCCGCAGGTCATGCGAGACATTGGCAATCAATTCCCGGCGTAAGCGCTCGACTGATTGAATCTGCTCGATATTGGCCACGATCGTATCGGCCATTTCATTGAAGGTCTCTCCCAACAAGTGCAAATCTCCCTCATCAGCATGACTAATGCGAGCTTCATAATCGCCTTCTTTGAAGCGTTTTACTACCGCCACGATACGACGAAGATTACGCGTCAAATACCAGATGGCAATCAGCCCCAAGGCAAGCGTTCCGATAAGGCTCAGAAAAAACCAACTACTCCCTAGCCGCAGGATATAGCTACTATAAAGGCTTTCGGTTACTGCCGCTTGTTCTTCACTAGCAAGAACGATGTAGAGATAACCTTCCAACTTATCTTCATTGATTAGGCGGGCGGCAGAAAAAACCTTCACTTCGCCCGGATGCCGCGGATCATCTCCCTTGATAAATGGCTTTTCTTTGGCATCTATATATTGGATTACAGGATCGAGTCCTACTTCCTCCAACAGTATTTTTTTGTAAGGTGCTACATAAGTGATGATAGTCCCCGCCGTGTCAAGGAGATAAACTTCGGCACTCGGATTCATGATCATGATCGAGTGCATGATTTCTTTAATCGCGGTGGTATCTACTTCACCGTCAACCAGAGGTCGGACCTCATTGACGGTACTATTGGCGATGCCACCATACAAGCGTTGGTTGACCTCTTGCATATATTCACCCGCCACAAAAGAGGTAATAACCACGTAGGTTACCCCCAATACCACTAACAGGCTAAGTAGAGCGAGAGAAATTTTGCCAAATAATTGGAAGGAAGTACGTGGCATGATTTATAATTCTTCGTTAAAACGATACCCTATCCCCCAAGATGTGAGGATATAAGTCGGGTTCTGGAGATCTGGTTCAATTTTACGGCGCAGGCGATTGATATGCGAATTTACCGTATGCTCATAACCTTCGAAGTCGTAGCCCCATACTAGATTGAGGATACGAGCGCGATCATAGCTTTTGCCAGGATTGGCCGCAAGCAGACCTAGGAGGTCGAATTCTTTGGGAGAAAGCTCTACCCGCTGCCCTTTGATGGTAACCTTGCGCTTGTCAAGATCGATCATGAGATCCCCAAAGGACAACACACTCTCCGGCTGATCAGCACTGGCTTGTGGCTGGAATCGCTCCACCCGACGAAAAAGGGCCTTAACTCGAGCCAAAAATTCCCGAATGCTAAAGGGTTTGGTCAAATAGTCATCTGCTCCCATTTCGAGCCCGAGCACCTTGTCGATCTCCTCTGACCGAGCCGTCAGCATCAGGATAGGATTAGATTTTTCTCTCGCACGCACTTGACGGCAAATCTCCAAACCGTCTCGGCCAGGTAGCATGACATCTAAGACCATGAGGTCATAGTCATAGGACAATGCCTTTTCCAAACCAGTCTGACCGTCGTAAGCAAGATCTAATTCACAATCGAGATCTTTAAGGTGAATCTCCAAGAGCTGCACCATATCACGATCGTCTTCAACCACCAGTACTTTTTTCATTGCGCTTAAAATAAGGGCTAAACATCACAAAAACATCACAATCTGCCAGTGTGTGTAAAAATGGACTTTGCAATAAGGCAAAGCTTTGGCGTTCAGGCTGTCCGTAGGTCGACAAAAGCGTTTTTATGTTTACTGCTTCACAGAACGCCTATCTCAATCCGGTGCGGCATACATGCGCGCACCTACAGTCAACTTTTGCCTAGGCAAGAGTGACAAGCGTTCTGCGAAGCAGTCCACAAACATATATCCTTTACATTGCCAATCCCTTCGAAATTGGGCGTTCGACATTCATCATTCGAAATTCCCCGCCTCCGCAATTCTCCAAATTTCGTAGATTGAGTGATCACTATATCATGGCCAAGACTTCTCCCATCCAGCAATATCTTGATTCGATGAAAATGGTTTGTCCTGAGATTAAGGACCATCAGCTAGTCGAGTTTAGGCATACCTTGCGCGAAGTACAGTTCAAAAGCCGAGAATTCATTTTTGCCCCGAAAAAGGAGCAAAAGCACATCGCTTATATTTACCAAGGATTGGTCAGAGCCTACTACATCGATCATGGAGGAGAGGAGCGCACCTCCTGGTTTATTCCCGAAGGAGATTTTGCGACAGATTATCCCGCCTTTTTGCGAGGTCATGCCAGCAATTACTTTTTCGAGACTTTAGAGCCTACCCAAGTAGTTTTCTTACCCAAAGAGGGAATAGAGACGGGCTACGCAAACTATCCCTCTCTCCAGAAGTACGGTCGTCTGGTCGCCGAGCATATCCTTAGTATCCAACAGGAGCGCATTGAGAGTTTTCAATTCAAGACTGCCAAAGAGCGATATCTTGATTTCCTAGAACAGAGCCCTCAACTCGCCCAAAGAGTCTCCCAGAGAATGACTGCTTCTTATATCGGTATCGAACGCCAATCCCTCACTCGGATCAGAAAACAGCTCTACGAACAAAAATGAAACATATGTGTCAGGTAGGTGGATTTGGATTGATCGATCTTTACATCATTCTGAAACACATATAAACACAGTGATCATGTCTACTGGAATTTTTCTTGTGCTATTGAGCCTAATAGCGAGCGATGGTCCTAGTTCGCAACTGGAGATTCGGTTTAGCAATCTGGAGGCAAATAGCATTGGCAAAAACATCTACATCGGGATTTGGCACGACAAGGATGGCGAGTTTCCAAACGGTTTGGAAGCCGATATTCCCATTATGAGACGCATCGAATCTACCGACTTCTCTTTTCAAACCCAGTTGAGCAGGCGGGAGTATGCAGTTTCGGTTTTTGTCGACCTCAATGGTAATGGGCGCTTGGATACGAATCTCTTTGGTATACCGGAAGAGCCATATGGCTTCTATCGTGATTATCGTCCTACGCTCTCTGCCCCTGATTTTGGCGATTGCAGCTTCTTCTTAGATGAGGATAAGCAAATCAAGCTGACATTGATTCAATAATGTGATAGTTTGAGCGAAGCCATCAGGCCTTCACTACTCAAATATCCTATACCAATGAAAGCTTCTCTCGTCTTTAGCATCGCCAATACCTTCGTCCTGATAGGATGGATTCTCCTTCTCTTTGCTCCCAAATGGGAGCGTACGCAGCAAATTGTGCTTTATGGAGTCGTATTGCTGCTTTCTCTGACCTATGCTTTTCTCATAGCGCCTACCCTAGTCAATTTTAGTCCTGACACTTTTTCGACCCTAGAAAATGTCATGGCGCTCTTTACACAGGAGCAGGCGGTAGCCGCGGGTTGGGTGCACTATCTGGCCTTCGATCTCTTTGTCGGAGCCTATATCGTTAGGGAAGGAATCTCGCTACAGATACCACGCTGGCAATACAGCCTTTGCCTGCCCTTTACGTTCATGTTTGGCCCCATTGGGCTGCTCTTTTTTCTTCTTTTCAAAGCTATTAAATGAAATCTCTCCTCTCACAAATATTTCGTCGTAACCCTCTTCTCGCTTGGTTTGGTAGTGGATTTTTTCTCCTCAGCGCCATCCTCCTGCTACTGATTCCTTTTAATGAGACGACTGTCTTGGGCATCAACTCGCTGGTAAAGCCGCTTAAGTTTGCGATTAGTATCGGGATTTATGCCTGGACCATGGCCTACCTGCTACATTACTTTCAAAGTAAGCGATTGGTACGAAACTTCAACATTTTGATTGTGGTCACCATGTTATTTGAGCAGGCGGTGATTACGGTCCAAGCGTTCCGCGGAACGCTTTCCCACTTCAATCAGGACAGTCCACTTGAAAATATCCTTTTTGGTTTGATGGGCCTTTTTATCTCAGCATTGACTTTATACACGCTTTTTGCCGCCTTCCGTTTCCGCAAGCAAAGCGGTCCTCTAAATCTCACTCAAGCCCAAAAAGAAGGCATCTTTTACGGTATGCTGATCTTCGTTGCTGCTGGTTTTATCGGGGGCTTTATGGGCTCGCTCAATTCTCACAATATAGGCGGTGCAATGGGAGAAGCAGGCCTTCCTTTTGTCAATTGGAGTACGACTATAGGAGACTTGCGGGTTTCGCACTTCATTGGGCTTCACGCCTTGCAGATTCTACCACTGGTGGCCTTTGGCCTTAGACGTAGCTTGTCTAGCAAACAGCAGAGCTTACTTTGGACAAGGGTGATTTCCTTGGGCTACGCCTTGATCGTGTTGATTACCTTCTTGCAAGCCTTGTGGGGCATGCCTCTGTGGCAGATGTGATCGTAGGTGTGGCAAGAATGCTATAGTTCGAATGAGCGTTCTGCGAAGCAGGAAGAAATACATAGGCCTTTCGACTGCGCTCAAGGTGCCAGATAGAGGCAATTAGGGCAAAGCCACCAAAACATCAAGTTGTCATTCCGAGTCCCACCGAGGAAACTTTAGCGACAAACGTTCTGCGCAGCAGAGAGAAATACAAAGGCCTTTCGACTACGCTCAAGGTGACAGATAGCGGCAATTAGGGCAAAGCCACCAAAACATCAAGTTGTCATTCCGAGTGCCACCAAGGAAACTTTAGCGACAAACGTTCTGCGGAGCAGAGAGAAATACAAAGGCCTTTCGACTACGCTCAAGGTGACAGATAGAGGCAATTAGGGCAAAGCCACCAAAACATCAAGTTGTCATTCCGAGTCCCACCGAGGAAACTTTAGCGACAAACGTTCTGCGCAGCAGTAAAACACAACAAACTCAAACAAGAAGTATAGCAAGCCCTATCTTTTCTTAGGTGGATTCGTCTCCACTCCGTTTTGATAGTACTTCTCCTTTTTCAGCTCGCCTTGGCGGGTATACGATCGGGTCCAACCGTGCGATTGGCCGGCTTTAAACTCCTGATAGAGTGTTATCACTCCCGAATTGATGGACTTTGAGACTCCGTCTCGCAGGAAGTTTTTATACTCCGTAATGTAGATAGTCGTATCCTTGTCAAAGGAACTTACATATTCATTGATATAGGTTCCGGTGCCATTTGTTAGGAGCCTTTCGCCCGCCTCGGTCCAGTAACCAGTGTAGCGAGTATCTCCCTCGATTACCTCTGCTTCCATCTTTGGGCTACCATCAGGCCAGTATTTAGCCCACTTGCCTTCTCGCTTAATATTGGCAATGAAAGTCGCTTCCTCTTTTAGATTGCCGTTTTCATACCACTCTTGATAGGCCCCGCTTCTTTCCAAATTCTCATCCAAAACGCTCCGAGATTCGAGCTGACCGCTGGAATAAAATTTTTCTCTCAACACCGAACCATCCAAGGGATTGATCTGATCGCGTCTGCGGAGACTGCCGTCTTCCTTGTGATAGTACTCTTGTACGCCCGACTTTTCGCCTTTGCGATAGCTTAGCTTTGCCTTGGGATTGCCATTGGGATAAAAAAGCGCTACCGTACCCTCTAACATGCCCTCTTGAAAATGAAGCACCGCTTTGGTCTTACCATCTTCATATTTGACTACTTTTTCTCCTTCTAGCTGGCCAAATGCTTGACCGTTTTCGTCCACGCAAAACTCATCGGGATGCTGCCGGGCATAGCTCTCAAGATTCTTCACCGTTTTGGCATTGATCTCGTAATAAAGATTGTCTAGTTCACTGAGGTTTTCAAGTTGGTCATAAAGGTCAGAAAACTCGTTTAGCGTCTTTTTTTCATCGATCAAGGCTTTTTCTTTGAGGTAAATCTTATGCGCCCTCGCCATAAGATCCGCCATCTCAGGATCGCCTATGTGTCTGATCCCATCAATGGCCGTGAGCATATATTTGCCATAGCCGTTGTAGTAAAATTGGATAAAACCGCCGTTGGTAACCTGCCCATCCACAAACCACCAGCAGTACAAGGCTTTTTGTCCGGGCGAAAGACGGGTATTGAGTTCATTGATGGCTTCCTCCGTATTTGCGATATCGATGGCTTCTAGGAGCAGCCAACAAAAATCGTAGCCTTCGAGCAGAAAAAATTCATCCGTAGGAATAGGAGGTTGCAGATGGTTCGAGCGATCAAAAGCACTAAAGCTCGAGCTCGTTTCATTAAAATTTACCATTGTGTTTTGGCTGTTGCAGGCAGAAAAAATGATGAGGCCTAAGACGAAAAAAATGGTTCTCACGGGATTAGCTGTAAATTCTGGCGGGCGGGCTGATAGTCAGGATCATAACGAAGGGCCTGTTCGAGTAACTTCTTTGCCTCCCCTACTCTACCGCTATTGAGATAGACGAAGGCGAGATTGGTGAGGATACGGACATCAAAAGGTTTTTCGGCTTTGAGGGCTTCTAGTTTTTGGGCAGCCTGCGGCAGAACGCTTCTATCGCCTTGCCGGGCAAGAAGTAGACTCGTGGCCGCTTTGAGGCCGGCTTCGATGCTAGCAGGTTGGAGGGCGTAGGCTTGAGTATAGGCTTGATTGGCCTCCAGATGTTTACCTTCTCGGCTCAGGATTTCACCTTTTAGGTATTGTACAAAAGGATCATTGGCATCGGCTTGCTGTAATGCTTGGCTTGCTCCGGCTAAGTCGCCTTGTAAAAAAGCAGTTTGGGCCTGCGCGTAGCGGGGACCTTGGCTCAGCTGCTGAGCAGCGGTCTGCAAATATTGGGGATTGGGCTCATGCCGCTCATAGTAAAGTAGCCAAGCTTGACCCCAAATTGAGTCAGCAGTATTTTCTCTTGTCGCGAGCTGCAAACGCAAAAAGTCTCTAACAGCAGCTACATCGACGGTATCACTTTCGCGCACTACGCGGATTTTGTGGTCATGAAAACTCACATGGGGAATGTCGCGCGTTCCGCCCTGCGGCATATGACAACTCACACAATCCCCTGCTTTGCTCATCTGCAACTCCTGACTGGCGCTGCAAAGATTATTTTCTGCTGGCTTATGGCAATTGTTACAGGAGCGGATATAGCGCTTGGGGTCGGTAACGGAAATACTTTTGTGGGGATTGTGGCAAGTAGTACAGTTGAGTTTACCCGCTGACTCCAAAAAGCAACGCGATGATTGCAGGCGTTCC
>CAZHOC010000015.1:8170-15975 GCA_964534295.1 uncultured Bacteroidia bacterium
AGCGCTTTGCCAGCGCCGCCATCTTGCTGGGCTTCGATGAAGATATCCATCACCTCAGTCAAGGGCTGGCCAGGCCTAAAATCCGCGATTGACTTCCCCGGACGATACACATTCACTCCCTGCAGGTGGCATTGCTGACAGACATCAAACTGGGCTTGGATCTCCAAGTCATCCGGATTGACGATAGAATAATCAATGCCTTCTTCGGTGATATCGCCGCTTTTGATTTTTTGCACGTGGGCCGAGCCTGGGCCGTGGCATTTCTCGCAGCCGATGCCCAATGAGACTTTTTTGAATTTATTCTTGCTGCCGGCTACGTATTCGTTGTGTCCCGTATGGCAGCTCATGCATTCCTGCCCGATCTCCCGCTCAAAGCGAGAATTATTGATCTCATAACCCGGACTGAGGTCCCAGATTTGTTTGTCTACATACCAAGTGATGGGCATCTCATACCAATAGTCGTTACGTTCCATGAGGTAGGAGCGGGTCTGATGACCTGAGCCGACGATATAACTAACCTGTTCCCGCCTTTCATAGATGGTATCCGCGCCTGCGAGGCGAAACTCTCGGATGTACATCTTTGAGCCTTCCCAAAAAGCTTGATAATAAAAGTTTTTGCGTTCGTCGAAGACGAGCTCCTCCGGCCCAAAACGCTCGACCTTATCTGCGGGATCGGGGAGATACATGGAGTGGCCCATGCCAGTCTTCATATAGCTGTTGTAGGTATTTTCGTGGCAGGACTTGCAAGTCTCTTTGCCGACATAGTAGGTATCTGAATCTAGGGAAGCGTAGCTAGTTCTCGGCCCTGGCGTTTGTGAGCAACGAACCAAAAACAAAGCCAACAGGCACATAGCCGAAAGCAGTAAGGTGATCCGGCGTTGAATAATATCCCATTCAAAGCCGCGCTGCTGGAGGAAGCGGGTGAGCTTTTGGCGCTTGACGAGATCGCTGGCCCCTTTGAGGTCTTTGAGTTTGCGCTCTCCGAGCTTAGTGACGGTCTCTTCGTAGACATCGTCAGGAATCTCAGCGGTAAAAACTTTATGGATGAGGTGAGAAGGAATATTTTTTTTGCGGAGGGCATTGCGAATTTTTTGCTTGCCCCAGCCCTTATGATAGAACTTACCGCGGGTGATAGACTTGACGTAGCGCTCCTCGTCCCAAAAGCGTTCTTTCTGTAAATGAGCCATATACTACCCCCAAAAATCACGATCAAGCTCTAGCTCGATCATCTTTTGCTCTATCTCAAAGCGACAGCGATCTTGATAAGCGCAGTACTTATAGAGTTTGGTGAGTATTTCTTTATCTAGCTCCATGGACTAATCTGACGTAAATTTCGTTATAAACTCGAAATTTCTCACACACTAAGGGGGAGATGCTCAATCTTCCTGTATATTTGTTGTCTAAAAAGCCTAAAACATGAGAAAACGTATTCTGTTCAGCGTGCTTGTTGTTACCATGCTCATTGCGACTGGCTGTCGTAAATATCCCGATGGTCCGACGATTTCTTTTATCCCGAAAGTGGATCGTATCTCTCAAAATTGGATCGTTGATCAAATCTACCGTAATGATATCGAAGAAACTGACCAATACGATGTATATGGCATGAATATCACCAAGGGTGGTCGCTTGACTTGGACGATTGATTTTCGCGATATCGATCCTATCACCATCGCTGGCGACTGGGAATTGGCCAGTGTAAAAGAGCAAATCAAATTTACTTTCGACGAAAAAGATCCGGTTAGCGGCGAGACGCGGCTGCTTTATATGGACATCCTCCGCCTGACCCAAGATCAGCTGTGGCTCAATTTCCTCACTGATGGCGATTATTATCTCGTTCGCCTCAGACCAGCCTAATTGGGTATAATAAAGAATTTATTGATTGTAGAGACGCATCCACGAACGCTTTCGGGATTGCGTCTCTACGTGTTTTATGTGGGTTTACTGCTGCGCAGAACGCTTATCCCTCGGGGGCAACATGGCAGTGCCTTGCTGCATGACAGAGACAATCGTTCCGCGTAGCGGTCCAACCCCAAAGCATTAATTCTGCCTTAGAACTGAATTTTATCATCAAAATTCAGTATTGGAAATGCGACAATCTTCCTACCTTTGCGGCATGAGTTATCGTATTGAAAAAGACACCATGGGGGAGATCCAAGTCCCCAGCGAAAAATATTGGGGAGCCCAAACCCAACGTTCCAGAGAAAACTTCAAGATCGGTGGTCAGTTGATGCCGATTGAGGTGATCAGAGCCTTTGCTCACCTAAAAAAAGCGGCTGCTATCACTAATGCTGAGTTGACTGACTTTTCTGACGAAAAGGCGAAAGTCATCGGTCAGGTTTGTGATGAGATTTTGGCAGGCAAGCTTGATGAGCACTTCCCCTTGGTCGTTTGGCAAACGGGTTCTGGTACTCAGTCCAATATGAACGTCAATGAGGTAATCGCCAATCGTGCGATCGAAATCCTCGGTGGTGAAATCGGCAGCAAATCGCCTGTGCACCCTAATGATGATGTAAACAAATCGCAGTCTTCAAACGATACCTTCCCGACGGCCATGCATATTGCGGCCTATACCTATATCGTTGAGCATACCTTGCCTAAGATTCAATTGCTGCATGATACGCTGGCAGCTAAGGCAGAAGCGTTCGACGAAGTCGTAAAAATCGGTAGAACTCACCTTATGGACGCCACTCCGCTGACAGTAGGACAAGAGTTTAGCGGTTATGCGACGCAGTTGGCTAAGGGCATGGAAACCATTCTAGATAGCTTAGCTCATCTTTCGGAGCTCGCCCTCGGCGGAACGGCTGTCGGTACGGGTCTAAATACCCCAAAAGGTTATGCCGATACGGTGGCGAAGCATATTGCAGATTTGACGGGACATCCATTCCGCAGCGCGGACAATAAATTTGAAGCCCTCTCTGCTCATGATGCCATCGTTGAAGCTTCTGGAGCTTTGAAGCGCGTAGCGGTGAGCTTAATGAATATCGGTAATAACATTCGCCTGCTGGCTTCTGGTCCTCGTTGTGGCATTGGTGAAATCATTATCCCAGCCAATGAGCCGGGTTCTTCTATCATGCCGGGCAAAGTAAACCCAACCCAGGCCGAGGCCTTAACGATGGCTTGCGCGCAAGTGATTGGCAATGATACTGCAGTTAGTGTCGCCGGTACGCACGGGCACTTCCAGCTCAATGTATTTAAGCCGATGATGGTTTACAATGTGTTGATGTCGGCTCGCTTGATCGGCGATGCCTGCGAATCTTTCAATAATAATCTCGCAGTAGGGATCGAACCAAATCACGATCGGATCAAGCAATTGCTCAATAATTCATTGATGCTCGTAACCGCGCTCAATACGCACATCGGGTATGATAAAGCGGCAAAAATAGCCAAAACTGCCCATGCGGAGGGCTCTACCCTCAAAGAAGCCGCAATTAAGCTGGAATATCTTACGAGCGAGGAGTTTGACAAAATCGTCGTTCCTGAGAAAATGATTGGGCGTTAGGTTCGACATCCATACCGAACCTACCGATATGACGGCTAAAATGTCGTCAATCCACCAAAAAAAATATTTTTTCAAAAAAAGGCCGGAGATACTCAACCATCTCTGGCCTTTTTCCCGTTATAATAGTAACACTTCTTACCCCGTCTTTGTCTGGGTAGCTATACCACCAATTTTCCCCCGGATTAGCGGAATATTTTTCCGATAATCTAATGTATCGTTGTACCTTTTAATTTACGCCCTATGCCGGACGTCAAACGCTTTTTGCTTGCCGTCTACTACTCGCTACCTGTCCAATTATTTGTAAGACACATCCGTCATTACAAGTTATTATTATTGTTTTGGCTGGTTTTACTGGCCTTAATCACTGGTGGATTAGGTTCTGCCCTGGGTGGTGCGTACCTATTTTTGGAACCCGAATACATGGGGCGGGAAAATTTCTGGAGCTATTTTATCGTAGGCTCGGCAATGGGTGGCTTTTTATTTGCCTACATGATCACGCTCTTTATCAATGAGAGTTATCGCTTTCATTTTTTGGGGCAGCACAAGAGTCCTTTCTATGTGCTCTCTCTCAACAACATGATCGTGCCGGGTGGTTTCCTCTTAGTCTATATCTCTTACTTTCTCAAATATCAGATCGCGCACCAAGGCGCTTTCAACTTGGTCGTGATTGAAAATATCGGAGGAGTGATCCTCGGGATATTGTTAATGTTTTTGGTTTCAGCGAGCTATTTCTTTGCCCAGCATACTGTTTTCCAGTGGTTAGGTCAACGATTGGAAAAACGCTTTGTCAAGGTTGACGCTTGGCGCAGACGATTTATCATCCTGAGTAAAGCCAAAACTGCTTTGAAGTCCCAGAAGCGGGCTGACCACTATTTGGTTGGGCCATTTAAAATCGAGAAGGTCGGAGAAATGCCCAATACTCGCTTGCGAGAGCTAGTCTATTCGCTTTCGCAGCACCACGGCAAGTTGCTCATCTTACAAGTGATGGTCTTCTTGATGATTGCTATGCTCGGCACCTTTGAGCATATCAGTTGGTTTCAAATTCCGGCTGGTGCCAGTTTTTTGATCGTCTTTTCCCTTTTGATGATGATCGTAGGGGCGGTGAGCTTTTGGTTTCGGCGTCTTGGCGCGACGCTGGTAGTATCCTCCTTAGTCCTACTCGGTGCCTGTAATCATCTCGATCTACTAGAAGAGCAAAATCCAGCCTACGGCTTGAAATATGACGTTCCGCTAGCGGCATACGAAAAAAATGCGCTCGACCAACTCGCCAATGAAGAGAGCTATCGAGCCGATAGAGCTGCGACAATCGCTTATCTCGAAAATTGGAAAGCGAACTATCAGGCCAAGTACGGTCCTGATACTAAGCCCCGAGCCGTATTCCTCACCGCTTCGGGCGGTGGCTTGCGCTCTGCCTATTGGACTTTTAGGGTCTTACAAAGACTCGACAGCCTTAGCAATGGACAATTAGCCGACGAGACTCGTTTGATGACGGGCGCTTCGGGTGGTATGATTGGCCTGTCTTACTATCGTGAGTTACAATGGCTACGCCAGCAAGAAGCCATCAATATGCAGGACAAGGGATATGGAGAGAATATTTCCAAAGACTTGCTCAATCGCCTCTTTTTCACGCAGTACGCTGATATGCTGCTGCCGAATGAAAAGGTGAAGTTAAATGGGCAGACCTATAATCGCGACGGAGGCTTTAGCTTTGATGAGCAATTGGCCGAGAATCTACCCGAAATAGCGGGGCGTAGATTAGGAGATTATGCGTTCGCCGAGGCGAAGGGACAAATCCCGCCTGTAATCCTGACACCGACCGTCCTCAATCAGGGCCGTAAATTGTATATCGCGTCCAATCCGGTTTCTTATCTCACACGACCCAACCGCATTACGGACTCCTATTTGTCCAAAGCTTCGGGCATAGAGTTTAAGCGGATGTTTGCCGACCATGATGCGGATAGTCTCTTGTTGACGACCGCTTTGCGGATGAACGCGACCTTTCCGTATGTGTTGCCAATTGTGGAACTACCAAGCGAGCCGATCATGCAGATAATGGATGCCGGAGCGATCGATAATTATGGCACCCAGACTGCCGTCAAATATCTCTTTGAGTTTAAAGAGTGGTTTGCCGAAAACACTTCTGGCGTCTATTTCATTCAGATTCGTGATAACTATCGTGAGGATCCGATCCGTTTTGGGGAGAAGGCCAATATGTTTAGTAGCATGATGCGTCCGCTAGGCGGAGGCCTTTACTCGATGGCAGAAGCTCGCGATATGGCCAATGATTACCTGCTGGAGTTTATGCAAGAATGGTATGATGGCACCGTAGAAGTGGTGCCGATAGAGTATCCGCGAGAGTCTTTTGAGCAGCCTGCCTCCTTGAGCTGGCACTTGACGCAGCGTGAAAAAAATAGCATTCGTCAAAGCCTCAATAATCATCGAAATATGGCCATTTTTGAGATGATGGCGGGTTTATACCAGTCTCCAGATCATCATTCTTTGGCGCAAAACCGTTCGAACTAAAAAAGTGCTATTTGAACTTTTGTTTAACCAGCGAAGGGAAAATTTCGTATATTGGAATTAGAAGATTAAGTGTATGGACGGAATAGAAGTAATTAAAGACCACAAAGGCAATGTCACTCAAATTAGAGTGGATGTAGAGGGCCAGCCAGATCTGGCAAACGATGTCTACCATTTGCTTTCTGCCCTGCAACGCGCCAAAGAGACCGAAGACGCTCAGCAAAAGCGTTCGCCCAACGGCCATAAGCCCTTATCAGTTAGTGCCTTTAACCGACTGATACGTGAGGCTAAGGCTAGCGGTGAAGTCACAGAAGCTGAGTTTTTTAAAGCACACCCTAAATGGCAGAAAAAAGAAAGGTTGTCCTGACCAAACTTGCCGTCGAGCATATCGATGGCCTTTACAATGCATACTTAGACGAAGGATTAACGTACGAAGCTGAAGCCCTGATTGACGATTTTCTGGATGTAGTATTTGATGAGATACCTCGCTCTCCAGAGCTATTTCCTGTCTGTGATGGCATCAAATCTGGTTCCCATGACTACCGCATCGGACGGATTCAGCATGACTACTGCGTGATTTTCCAGATTTTCAAAGACAAGGTCCTGATCCTCCTCATCCTACATGAGCGAGATTTGCCTTTTTAAGTACTGAGACCTAAGTATTTAGTATTTAGACTAAGGCAAGCGATCCTTATCAGAAATAGTAGGCTTCTTCCTACTTAATACTACATACTCAGTACTTAATACTCAGCACTTTCCTATGTCTCAAACTCTCCACATCCTCAATGGCGACGCAACGCGTCCTCAGTTTGAGCGTTCGGCCATAGCCGGCGACATCATGATTTGGCGCGAAATGCTCGTTGAAGGCCCGGCCCTTTACCCTGTATTGACGGAAGACTGGTTTGAAACACGTCGCAATTTTATCAATCAAGCTTATAAGCCTGAAGATCATGATCAGGTCAATGGTATGCGCAATGAGTTTGAGAAGCTACTCAACCTCTCTGCCTACGAAGAGATTGTGCTCTGGTTTGAATATGATCTCTTTTGCCAGATCAATATGATTGCGGCCCTGAGTGCACTCGACAAATTTAATGGCAAAGTCAGCTTGGTTTGCCCTGAGAATCATCCGGAGATAGAGGACTTTAGAGGCTTAGGCCAGTTGTCAGCACGTCATTTTGGGCCGCTCTTCGCGGAACGCTTATCCCTATCTGCTGAAGATTTGGCATTCGCGAATCGCGCATATCAAGCTTACGCGGCTGCAAATCCACAATCTTTGCTGGAAATGCTTGATCAGGACTTCCCGGCAGCCTTTCCCTCGCTAAAAGCAGCACTGCAGCTCCATTTACAACGTTTTCCCAATAAGCAAAACGGTCTAGCCCTCGAAGAGCAAGAAATGCTACAGCTATTGGGAGAAGGTTTGCCAAGTAGATTTAAGTGGGTGGGCAGTATGCTTAGAGGGGATCATCAGCGAGGCTTTGGCGACAGTCAGTATTTTCATCGCATTGATCGCTTGGAGCCTTTGTTTGTTGAAACAGAAGAAAGCGTTCGCTTAAGCGAAAAAGGACAAAAAGTCCTTGCCGGTGAAGCTAAATTTGAAGCACCATCTGTGTGGATAGGCGGCGCCTCCAGTAGCGAATGGACTTGGGATGAAGGACGTTTGGTAAAAGCCCGGTAGGTGCGCGCATGTATACAGCACCCTAGACACAAGCGTTCTGCGAAGCAGGAGGAAATACAAAGGCCTTTCGACTGCGCTCAAGGTGACAATTAGAAGTAAATAGGCCAAAGC
>CAZHOC010000015.1:16075-17992 GCA_964534295.1 uncultured Bacteroidia bacterium
TTTCGACTGCGCTCAAGGTGACAATTAGAAGTAAATAGGCCAAAGCCAACAAAATACACATTTGTCATTCAGAGTCCCGCCGAGGAAACTTAAGTAGGTGCGCGCATGTATGCCGCACCCTAGACACAAGCGTTCTGCGCAGCAGGGGAAAAACAAAGGCCTTTCGACTGCGCTCAAGGTGACAATTAGAAGTAAATAGGCCAAAGCCAACAAAATGCACATTTGTCATTCCGAGTCCCGCCGAGGAAACTATAGGGCCAAACGTTCTGCAAGGCAGAATACTTCAGCCTAAGCTAGCCTCCCATATTTTCAAACATCCTTTTATGCTGCCGCGCGAAGATGAGTCTGAGCATGCCCTTCACCGGTAATATTGATCTTACTGTAGCCTTTTCCTCTACGACGGTCTTATCTCCCGAAGGGAGAATTTTGAACGCAAGCGTCACAAAGATCATCTTCTTGATCGTAGCAAACATCTTCACTTCTCCGTTTTCTGCATCAGCATCTACCACCACAGGATAGGTGAATTTGTAGGGAATGGGCCCTAGCATGATCTTCTCATGAATCAAATGGCTGCCGTTTGCCAATGGTTTGATGCGGTAAATCAAAGGGTGAACCGAGACAAAAGAGGGCATATCAGATAAGTAGCGAAATACTTCCTCGGGCCTATTGTTAACTTCAAAACGAAACTCCATTGGGGCTAAGCATTGTAAAAACAGACCGTATTAGCTAATGCTTGACCAACCGCCAACGGTCCCAAAAGAAGGCATTCATGAGGATTTTCTTTGCGAAAACATAAAGATGGACCAGGCAATCAAGGTGCAGGTCGCAGCTAATAAGATAGGCAAAGAAATCAAAAGACTTACCGCTATGCCGCCTACCAATGGAGGTAGCATATTGGCGAGCGATTGCATGGATTGCTGGATACCCAAGGCTTCACCTTGCACTTCCTTGCCAGCAGAGTTAGAAACAATGGCGGAAAGATTGGGGGCGGTCAGACCTTGAAAGAGGGCTACTCCAGGAATCACCAAATAGAGCCCTAGCTCTGTATCAGGCAAGAGCAAAACCAAAAAGGAAAATATCAGCCCGATAAAAGTAATGCGAATCGTCGGCTTTGGATCAAAGCGATTGGAGGTAATCCGAACCAATCCTCCTTGGGTGATCGCGATGACGATTCCCACAAAGCCAAAGAGATATCCAATCTCATTCGTTCCGAAGTCAAATTTTTTGATCAAAAAGGGCTGGAAAAACTGCGTGAAGAAGCTAAAGCCTAGGTAAAAGAAAAAGATCATCAGGTAGGTGCTACGCATCTCCGCGTTGCGGAACGCTTTGCTGATGTTGCGAAAACCATTGAGCGGGGAGATTCTGGCGTTGGGATTAGGTTCTTTGAGAGTCTCGGGAAAGCGAAAGTAGACCAACAAAATATTGAGGACTACCAATAGCGCCGAGAACATAAAAGGCGTAGAGTAATTGAACCAGCTCACGATTTCATCACTCGCCAAGACTCCTCCTAATACCGGCCCAATCACAAAGCCAATTCCGAAGGCCATCCCAATCAAGCCAAAGTTCTTGGCTTTGTCTTCCGGCTTGCTGATATCAGCCATGGCCGAGTTGATCACCGCCAAATTACCCGAAGCCAAGCCCGCCAAGCTCCTGCCTACAAATAGGCCGATCAGGCTATTGTTCATAACCGCAATGGTAAAGACCACATAGCCAAGCAAAGTAACGAGCAGACTATAGTTGAGGACTTTTCGCCGCCCGTATTTGTCTGACATCGTTCCGAGCAGCGGAGCACTAAAAAACTGCAAAAAGGAGAAGCTCCCCAGCAACAATCCATAAATGATATTGCGGGAAGTTTCAGAATATTCAGGTCCTAAGATGACATCATCCTTCAATAAAAGAGGCGCCAGAATAGGAATG
>CAZHOC010000016.1:0-17353 GCA_964534295.1 uncultured Bacteroidia bacterium
CTTGCAGGGCAGCAAAGAGTAAATCTAATCATTTGGTGCGCGCATCCAATCTCCCACAAAAACTCACAATCGGAGCCTGAGGGCGGTCCATAGGGGCCCATTCAAAATCTAGTTCTTCTAGATTCTGACCATTAGGGATCAATACTTTACGTTGGAGCGGTAAAAGCTTATCCACTGCGTGGAACTGCGTCTCACCTAAAAACTGCACTGCTGCGGCATTGCGCAGGACGAAGGCGTCAAAAAGGCGGAAATACCATTTTTTCTTTAGGGAATTAACTTTCCACGCTCCAGGCGTCAGGGCGCCATGCGGGCAAACTACATAAGGCAGTTTGTTGCGCACCAGCTCAAAAGCCACCCTAAAGTATACCGGAATAAATCCTCCGTGTAAATGGAAAGTAACCTCCTCCCCTCTTAGCTCCTTAATGGCTTTTTGCAGGCCTTTATCAAGGCCAAAGACAAACTTGGTGGCTTGAAAAAAACGTAGTTTGTAAGCGCGGGGTGGAACCTCGAGATTGGGCGTAGGAGTAATGCCCCAAAGGCTTACATCATGGCCAATAGCGGCTTGATGAAGCGCAAGGTTGTGCACGACTTTGTTGATCCCATTCATGCGATCAAGACGTGCTTTGCCAAGTATAATATGGATAATCTTCACGCTTGTGAATATCACAAGCAATCCAAGTAATTAAAAGTACATTTAATGTATTATCCAACCATCGACAAACCCCTTATCTGATGGGCGTCCCTTCAGGACGGCTGAGCGCTTGCCCTCTAAATAAAGTAAGGATTCCGGCTCCAACAAGACCTAAGCTTGAGCCAATTGCGACTATTTTGGCAGTAAGTGCCAGAGGAGTATTTCCAATCTCAAATCGTTCAGTCTGAGCCAGTAAGCTAGCATCTACCGCTGAGACCACTCTAATCTGATAGTGTTTGGAGGCTCTTTGTTTTGCCATAGTCCAACTGTAACTGAGCGTTCCCGTAGGGAGGACCACAAAATCAATCATCTCCTCCTTATGCCATAACTCAAGCTGCAAGTTTGGGTGCTGAGCTAACAGGCTCAGATCCAGCTCGATGCTTGACTTTTGCTCAATTTGTGCCTCTGCGTTTGGGTATTGCAGGAGGAAAATCTGCGACTGAGCGTTCTCCGCTAGGAGGAAAAAAAATAGCGATAGGGTAATAAGGGTTTTCATGTCTGTTGTTTACCTCAAGGACGGGAAAGATGATAAAAATCACAAACCCAAATGCCTTTTGGCATCATGCCTCATAGCAAGGGCGACTAGATTGCGAGGGTATTCACAATTACTCTAAATCATACTGAGATGAAAATTGAAATGTTCAAAGCCAGCATCGAAACGATTTTACTGCGTTTTGCCCTGATGATGGCCTGTGTCATAGGAGGTGTTTTGCTTGACCAACTAGCGATCGTATTGCTTTCTTTCCCTTTGCTAGTTTCTTGCTTATTGGCGATCAAAATTAGCTTTAGCCCAGTAAAACAAGCTGCTCCTCGTTCGACTAAGAAGCCGAGCACATTAGTCTCCGAATAAATACACATTGCCCAGAGCCCAAAGGCTGGGAACAATAATAAAGAATCTGGAAAACCATAAACGAGTTCCAGATTCTTCAGATATATTTCATGTTGTACTTTGAGTCGTACGCCTAATCACCGTAAAATTGCTTCGCCGCCTCTTTGGCGGCGGCTACGGTGGCTCTCTGCCCATCCACTATCCCGGCAATAAAGGCGTCCTCTAAACCCATCTTTTTCATATCCTTTAAGAAGGCATTCGCATCTTCAAACTTGCGGAATCGTCCCAAGACGTACTTATTCATCCCCTCTTCCTTTATTTCCTGCAGACGTAGCAGTTCCGAATCATAGGCATTGATATCAAAGTGCTCAAAAGCACCAATTTGAACCTCAAATCCAACGACTAAGCGTTCACCGACGGTTTCTAACAAGAGGGCGTTTTCCTTGCGGAGTGCTTGGGTCTCTTGGCTCAGGCTATCGGTTTGGGCTTGCAAATTAGCCATCCGAATCTGGTCCTTATTATCACAGCTAAACAGCACGAGCATGAGGAATAGGCAAAAGCAGGTATTTCGAAAAGAAAAAGCCAGAATTGTCATAGGCACGCAAAATCTTCTATCTTTCCTAAAGGTAGGGATTTGATTACGCTTGGGACGGTCTCTTATTGTATCTCTACCTTACATATGTAAGTAATAAATGGCAGAGAGCTGGAAAATCATAGCCAATCCTATTGCCGGCGGCGGGCGGTGGTCGATCAAAAAGGCACTAATTGAAGCACATTTACGCAAAAATGAGCTGGCCTTTTCTTGGCATTTCCCACAGGGTTTTAAGGAGCAACAGCGCATAATTGAAGATCTATTAGCTGCTGGTCATCGGCATTTTATTGTAGCCGGCGGTGATGGTACCCTACACCATGTGGTAAATAGCTTTATGCGCCAAACCCGGGTCTCTACCCAAAATATTTTTTTGGCTGTCCTTCCCTTGGGTACCGGCAATGACTGGGTAAAAACGCATAAAATACCCAGAAGTATCCGCAAGGCCGTAGAGATTATTGCCGAGGGAAATAGCAAATCCCAAGACATAGGTTTGATCAAGTTTCAGGAGGGGGACCAACTAGTGGAACGCTTCTTTTGTAATGTAGCAGGTACAGGCTTTGAGGCAGAAGTAGTAAAAGAAAGCCTCAGTCTCAAAAAAGGCGGCCTCAAGGGCACCTTTCTCTATCTAGCTTTAGTATTGCAGACATTGTGGACTTATGTCACACTTGCACATTCTGTGAACGATCAGCCTGCTAAGCCGATGCTTTTGACTACCATCGGCCTTTGTCGCTACAATGGTGGGGGCATGCAATTGGTACCGGATGCCGATCCTTTTGATGGAAAATTTGATTTTACGACCATAGGCGATCTCAGTCGGGGGGAAGTGATTCGACACCTCATCAAGTTGTACAACGGTAAGATTTATACGCATCACAAAGTAGGTTTTGAGCGATTGACAGAGCTGAATATAGATGGGCCCACTCCTGTGCCTATCGAAGCCGATGGGGAGTTTATTGGTTATAGTCCTGCTAGCTTCCATATTTTACCGGGCCGTGTTCGCTTTATTGTACCTTAGTCTGGAAACTTTCTCGCTACCTTTCGTAAGTTCAATTATGGATCAAACAAGTCTTAGTCATTCATCTCTCCTTCCTTTGGTCAATCAGTTATTTGATCTAGAAAAAAAACTCAACAAACTAGAAAACGGCCAAAAAGCGCAGCGCAACCTTCGTCGCATGAGAGAGAGTCTTGAGGACTTAGGACTTATTTATCATGATCCCCTTGGGGAACGCTATGATGAAACCCGTACTGATTGTGAAGCCTCCATCGCTGGCGAATACAGCGAAGATTTGGTCATCACGGAGGTATTAAAACCCATCATACACCTCAAAGAAGGCCCTTCTGTACAACTTTTGCAATTGGGGCTCGTCATTGTAGAAGCAAATCAAAGTAAATGATCAATTTCGGTATAGACCTGGGAACGACCAATTCGGCGATCGCCAAATTTGAAAAAGGTCAAGTGGTAATCTTTCGCAATCCCATCGGTCAAAAAGACACCTTGCCATCCGTCGTCGCTTTTCGTCAAAATCGTATAGTCGTAGGCGATAAGGCCAGAGAATATTTAGCCAAGGCACCAAAGCGAGTGATTGGTTCTTTTAAGCGTAAGATGGGTACCAATGAAACCTATCAGGTAGAAGGAGTACAAGGCGCTATTAGCCCAGCGGATTTATCTGCTTATGTCCTCAAAGAGCTTAAAAACTTTGTCCATACAGGAGAAAAAGTAGAATCAGCGGTGATTACCATCCCTGCCTCCTTTGATACAGTGCAATCCAATGCTACCCGCAAAGCTGGGGAGTATGCGGGCTTTGAATCGGTAAAGCTATTGCAAGAGCCGATTGCGGCCAGTTTGGCCTACGCTAATCAAGACGAAGCCGATAAGTTTGAAGAAGGCCAGTGGCTGGTCTATGACCTTGGAGGAGGCACCTTTGATGTGGCCCTTATCAAGATCCATGATGGCGAAATGCAAGTCCTCGACCACGAAGGGGACAACTTCCTTGGCGGTACTGATTTTGACCAAGCAATCGTAGAACAACTACTTATCCCGCATTTGGAAGAAAAGGGCAAGTTCGAAGACTTGCTTAATCAGATGCGTTCTGCTAGCGGAAAATACAACGGCCTCTATCACAAATTGCTTTTACTAGCGGAAGATGCAAAAGTCCAGCTCTCGACCCAGCCAGATGCTGAAATCGAATTTGAGACCGAGGACGATGAAGGTAATGAGATTGAAATCCTCTTCACCATCAAGCGAGCAGACTTTGAGGCCATTTTGGCGCCCTATCTCGAAAAAACCCTCGAGATGATGCGCAATATTGTGCAACGAAATTCCTTAAATCCTGAGCAACTTAAGTTTGTCTTAATGGTTGGCGGCTCAACTTACATCCCTTATGTCAGGGAGCAGGTTGCCCAACAACTCAATATAGAGGTCAATACCCGCATCGACCCCACTACTGCCGTGGCAGTAGGAGCCGCTTTTTATGCAGGTACGCAAAGTACTAAGCGTTCGGCCCCAGCCGTGGAAATCCCCATGGGAGACACGCAGTTTCAAGGCATGCAAGTAAAAGTAGCTTATCAAAAAGCGACTCAAGAGTTGACCGAGTACTTTACCGCCAAGTTTGAAGGCGAAACTGAAGGTCTCTTTTACCGCATCACCCGTGGTGATGGAGGATTTGATACAGGGCTTAAGCCTTTGCAAGAGCAGATTGAGGAAGATCTACCGCTTGTCAAGGATACCTTTAATACCTTTAGTCTGCGTGTCCTCGATGAGCAAAACAATTCTTTGCCTCTAGATGTCCCTGCTATTGGGATTACCCAAGGGAGATACAGTGTGGTCGGTCAGCCGCTACCCAATGATATCTGTCTGGAAGTAGACGATGTAGAAAATCTCACCACTGTATTAGAAGTGGTTTTTGAGAAAAACACCGTCTTGCCTGTCCGCAAAACGATCACGAAGCAGATTACCCGTACCATCGCCAAGGGCTCGGCAGATCATTTGACAATATCAATCGTTGAAGGACCTGGCACTGCCTTACCGGCTGCTAATCAAACGATTGGCTTCATTCGCATCTCTGGTACTGAGCTGGAGCGTGATTTGATTGCTGGCTCTGATGTGGAGATCACCTTAGAGATGAGCGAATCAAGGGACTTGAGCATTCAAGCTTACTTGATGATGACGGACCAAGAGTATGAAAATGCTTTTAGTCCTTCGGAGCGAGCGGTAAACGTTCCGCGACTAGCGGAAGAACTCTACGCACTCGCCGACAAGATCCGCAAGGAGATTGAAGAAGCAGAGAGGCAAGACAATTATGAGACTGCTCAAAAACTAGTCGATCTCGAATATGAAATCCTTGACATCGCCGACAAATGTAAGCGCCTTAAAGAGGATGACGTAACTGATACCAAATTCCAACTTGAAGACCAAAAGCGTAAAATCGCGCGCAAGGTCGACGAAATCACCCGTGATAAATACCTTATTCGCGTAAAGCAAGAGTACTTCAAGGTGAAACGGGAGATGGAAGATGTCTTGGAGTATTATACCCCAGGTGAAGAAGATCAGAAGCTCTTCACCAAAATGATGAATGAAGAGAAATCCACTTTATCGACCAATAGTACGCTCAAGATACAGGAATTGATCAATCGCGTTAGACGCCTGAGTTTCCGCATCAAGTGGAACAACAGTAACTTCATTCGCAACTTTTTCATGCAGCTGCGCAATGGTTGGTATGGTACCTTTACTTCGCCCGCGAAGGCGCAAGATTTGATCAGACAGGGAGATCAGGCCATCGAAGTGGGCAATGATGCACGTCTAAGACAGGTGATCAATGCCTTGTTGGCCCTTCTGCCTCCAGCAGCCCGTAATCAAATCAATTCGGGTGGCACAGGAATTGGATAAGCCCTAGAAGATTTATTATTTTCGTGCCCCTACGAGCTGCCCTCATAGTTCAAGGGATAGAATAGGAGTTTCCTAAACTCTAGATCCAGGTTCGAGTCCTGGTGAGGGCACCGATTGAGATAATCACAAAATAGGAGAAAGCTTCAGACACCTAAGTTGCTGGAGCTTTCTTTTTTTAGTTCCTTTTCAAAAAATCAAATCCACCACTTTTTCCTTGTGTTTTTCCAACTCTTTGAGGCAATATCCCTCTTTAAAGTATGGAAAGACTTTTTAAAATTAAAGGAGTAAAACCCGTCTTTTGGGTACTCACCGTTTTATTTACCGCCATCATTTTCACCTCTTGGTGGGGAGAACGCATCCCTTCAACAGCCCAGGGTATCAAGGTCGATACATGGGAACAAAACGAGGAGGGACAACCCATAGTAGAGCATGTAAGTGGCTGGACCTGGTACAATCCTGTACGATACGAGATCATCAAATACGCCGGAGAATACCAAGAGTGTAGTGGTAATTTCACCTTCTTCACGCAGGAGAAACTACCTGTGCAAGTATCGGTTTCAACCTTTGTACGACCGATCAGAATGCAAGCTGGCAAAATCTACCAATCATATCGCGTTGGACCCGAAGAGTTGTATTCAACCTTGGTCAATCGATTGATCAATGATGCCGTCAAAAAAGCAGGAGAAGGAACACCCACTGACAAACTAGGTTCCTTTACAGACCTACAACTTGCCATCAACCAACAATTAGATAAATCATTGCCTTCTGAGTATCTGGAGCAGAAAAATACGGTCGTTACCGATATCGTACTTCCGCAAGAGATTGCGGTTTCCGTAAGAGCCAAGATCAAAGCAGCCGAAGAAATCGCTAACCAAAGACAGCAAACCGCCCTGCAAGAGGAGACCAATAAGCGTACCCTCATGGAAGCCCAAGGTGAAACCGCAGTGCGCAGAGAGCGCGCCAATGCAACCGCCATGGCGATTCAAAAAGAAGCTAGTGAGCTGACCGAACTGCAAATCCGCAAGATGTGGATCGATAAGTGGGACGGCAAACTTCCGACCTATGTAACAGGCGACCAGATGCAGATGCTCATGCAGATGAAAAAGTAATCGCACCTTCCAACCCTTGGGTAAAAGGCAGGTCTTTATAATATATATCAGAATTTTTCATAGCAAATAAACCCGGGCGGCCTATAGGGCCGCTGGGTAAATATTACCCTTACACACAACGCTCAAATGTCGATCACTCGTCTTGCGCTGGATCATCGGACCTGGCGACGCATGCTTTATGTCTCAGAACTAACGGGTCGTTTGGATCCCTACCCGGGAATTGAACAGATCAGTTGGGTCCTGAAAGATCCAAAAGATCGTGACATAATGCGTCGACACTACATTATCCAGCCCGGAGAGCAAGTTTTTCCGGAGAGAGAAGTAGGCCGTCATGCAGTGGATTTGGCCCAGGCTCGCAAAGAAGGTTTTCATCTTGAATACGTTCTACAAGAATTGCGGCAAATCCTGACTGTATTTCAACCCACGCTGATCGTATTTGAATGGGAGCTCAGCAAGCATCTGTTTCGGGAAGCCCCCATCGCTGAAAACCAATGGGATGAGGAGGAAGTGTCGTCTGTCTTCTGTGTGCGAGCTAATGCAGACAAGCTTCCTTCCTTCCCCCCTTACCGGGGAACGCTAGAAGGTATGAGTCGTCGACTCTTGGATCGAGAAATATTTGGTTCAGACGGCAGCCATTACCTCGAAGCGCTCTGGGATTGTTATCTCAAGGTTCACGAAAAAACCAAGTGGATGCAAGGGCCTATCAATCAAGCCTAAACAACAATGTGGAACGAATTACTACATAGCCTCAAACACAGTCAATATCAGATTCAGATCGCCTTGCCTGAGTTAGTGGCCCCAGACCTATTGGGCGTATTGCTCCAATCACAAAAACGGGGCGTGCATATCCAATGGCTCCTCGAGGACGATAAACTAGCCCAAAGCAGCACCTCTGTAATCATTCAAAGCATGCTAGCTCAGCAAGCCGAATGTTGGTCTACTCTACAATTGGGAGAGTATTTTATCATCGTCGATCATCAGACGGTTTGGAGCAGTGCCTTTCCGTGGGGTGGCGCTTATGGCAAGGATGATCCTTGGGCTAAGCTGAGCAAAATAGAGACTTGGGACCTAGTTCAGGCTTACCAATACCGTTGGCTGCGTTTGCTCTCTGAGGCTAAGGACTCCTTCGGAGAACGCCCATTCTTCTCGCTTTGCAGCGATAAGCCTAATCTCAAAGCTGGTGATAGCTGTCAGATTTATTGGGATGCACCTATGGGCAGTGAAGTGATGATTAGCCCTGAGATTGGCAGCGTTCCGGCACGGGGCAAGAGAAAGATCACGGTCGAACAAGACACCCACTTCAAACTAGCTGCAAAATATCGAGGCAAAAACTATCAGAACCATTGTTTTGTCAAGGTCCAGAAAGCCCCTAGCGTACTTTTCGAAACAGACAATAAAGTTTGCAGCCCAGGGGAAAACGTCAGGATTTGGTGGCATGCAGATCAAGCCATAGGCTTGGAGATCAGCATGCTCGGCCGAGTCCCCAATGTGGGACAACATCGCTTTCAAGTGATGAAAGATACGAGCATTAGCCTCCTAGCGATTGGCGCTAGGGAAAACATTTCTCGCACCCTACACATACGCATCGAGTGATACTATTCTCCTTCGGAGAACGATTATTTATACCATTATGAAGAAGCTTAAAGAATTTTTCTGGTTTTGTGCCGGGGCCAACAAGGAAATCCTCCATCGTTGCCCCACCGAGCAGGCCAAATACATGGGCATCGGTGGCACTATCTTATTTACCGCCATCATGGCGGGTCTAGCAGGAGGTTATGCTTTTGAAAGCGCCTTCGGCGATCCCAGACTCTCGGTACCCTTTGGTATATTCTGGGGTTTGATGATCTTCAACCTCGACCGCTATATCGTATCCAGTACGGGTAAAGGAGATGGCACGAGCAAGATCACCCGCGACGAATGGACCAATGCCCTACCCCGCTTAGCCATGGCTGTCTTGCTTGGCTTTGTAATCGCCACGCCCCTAGAGCTACGCCTCTTCGAAAAAGAGATCAATATGGAGATTGAAACCCTTAAACAGGAGCGTCGCGCCGAGGCTCGGGAGCAAATCAGCGGCAATTATGGAGAGGTAGAAGAACTAGAACTCAAAGTGGTGGAGTACGAAACCGCCCTCGCCGCCAAAGGCGCTGCTAGGGATGAAGCATACCAAGCGATGATCGCCGAAGCCGAAGGTATGGCAGGTAGCGGCAAGCCAGGAGTAGGCAAAATCTATCGTCAGAAAAAATCTCAGTACGAAAAGCAGGAGCGTGAATACCTAGAGCTAAAGGCTAGCACCGAAAAGAAAGTCGAAAAGCTCGAAGCAAGGATTCAAAACTTCAAGCAATCGCAAGACGAAGAAGTAGCCAATATTGATAACATTGCCGGGCAGTATGATGGCCTAATGGCCAAGCTAGAAGCCTTCAACAAGCTCACGGCTCGTTATCCAGCCATGAACATTGCTAAATGGATGATCTCGATCATGCTGATCCTGATCGAAATTGCGCCCATCCTATTCAAGATGATGACGGAGCGTGGCCCCTATGATGACATCGTAGAGCGCATGAAGCACATCACCCAAGTCCAAGAGATGGAAGCAATCAGTAAGGCCAATGCCGAAACTCAAACCAATATTGCGCTGGCAGAGGCCGAAAACGAAGCCCGCTTACGCATCGAAATGGAAAATCAAGAGGAGATCATGGCCATGATGGCAGAAGCGCAAATACGCTTAGCCCGCGAAAAAATCGCAGAGTTTTGATGATTGTTTCTAAAAGAAAAATGCCAAGGCAATGCCTTGGCATTTTTTATTTTGTCTATTTCTCCATCATCCCATGCCTTTGCTTAGCGCAATCGCTCGCTGGCGAGCAGCTTCAAGCCCTGCATGGATTTTTTCAAGCATATCATCTGAGGCAAATTGTTGCATACCTGCCTCCGTAGTACCTCCACGAGAAGATACTCTGCGGATCCATTCCTCACAGTCTAAACTGTTGCGATTGAGGAGATTGATAGAACCCAAGAAGGTCTGTCGAACCAGCAACTGCGCCTCTGAGTCCGAAAAGCCCATCTCGCGAGCGGTTTGCATCATCGCATCCATAAAGAAAAATACAAAAGCAGGCCCGCTACCTGAAATAGCCGTTGAGGCATCAATTAAACTCTCTGAGCCAGTATGCAGGGTTTTTCCGGTTGTGTTGAGTAAGTTTTGGATGGTGAATACCTCCAGCTTACTAACGTTCTGCGAAGTAGTAAAAACCGTCATCCCCTGCCCCACCTGTGCGGGTAGATTGGGCATGGCTCTGACCACTCTATCCACACCTAGGCGCTCTTGAATCACTTCTAATTGGATCCCAGCCATGATCGAAAGGATAATCTGATCAGATTGCACATAGGGCTTCAAATCATCTGCCAAGCGCAAGAAGTCTTGCGGTTTTACGCCCAAGACGATCAATTCTACTTGAGAGACGATCTCGCTAGGCTCCGACAACAAAGGATGGGCTGAGAGCTTTGCCACTGACTCTGCTTTGGCCTGATTGTGATCGATAAAATACAGGTCTTCGCGTTTGACGACGGATGCGTCCACGAAGCTTTGTCCATAGGTCAGACCCATATTGCCTGCCCCGATGATAAGGACTTTCATAAAATCTTGATTTGAGCTAGGTCTTAGCTTACTACCACTTTGTAGATTCGATACCTGCCATAGTCAGGTGGTCCCAGTATTCTGGATAGGACTTTTCTACCACTTCTGGGTGCTTGACCAAGAGTTCTTCTTGGCGAAGCGCCAGGGGAGCAAAAGCCATGGCCATGCGGTGGTCTTCGTAGGTTTCAACCGACTTCTCACTCGGCCCTGCGATTCCTTCTACCGTACAGTCATCGCCATCGACTTTCATATCGATGCCAAACTTGGCTAATTCGGTTTGCAAGGCGTGAATGCGATCCGTCTCTTTGACTCTGAGCGTATGCAAGCCCGTCATAAATACAGGAATTCCTGTAGCAGCACTTACCACTGCAACGGTTTGAGCCAAATCAGGCGTATCAGTAAAGTCGATATGCAAAGGCTTCTTGCGAGCCTTAAGTTTCTTTTTAGTAAGCTGGGCGCCTTCCTTAGTAAATCGGGTAGATACGCCAAAGTTGCGCATGATCTCGCGAATTCCTTGGTCTCCCTGCCAAGAATCCCGACGTAGACCTTCAAGGAAAACTTCCCCTTCATCAGCCAAAGCCAGCATGCTATACCAATAACTAGCCGCTGACCAATCAGATTCAATGGTGTAGCTATTTTCCTGATACTCAGATTCAGGGACTTTGATGCTACGCTCCCCTACCCACTCCGTTTCGACCCCAAAATGAGCCATTAACTTACGGGTCATCTCGATATAAGGACGTGAAGTAATATCTCCGTCTAGATCGATCTGAAGACCATCCTTGAGATAAGGAGCAATCATCAAGATTGCCGTGATAAACTGACTGCTGATATTACCCTGCATAGTGAGTGAACCGCCGTCAAGTTTGCGGCCTTGGTTGACAATATGCAATGGCGGGTAGCCTTCTTGATTACGGTAATTGATTTCGGCTCCAAGGCTGCGCAATGCATCCACCAGCGCTCCAATGGGGCGCTGGCACATCCGAGGCGTACCCGTTAGTATTTGATCGCGCCCTACTGCACTGCAAAACGCAGTCAGAAAGCGCATAGTGGTACCAGCATCAATTACATCAAGTACAAGACCTTCAGAATTGAGTAGGCGTATCATGGTTTGGGTATCCCTAGCAGACGAAAGATTGTCTAATGCAATTTTTCCTCCACTGAGAGCCTGAATGATCAAGGCACGATTGCTCTCGCTCTTCGAAGCGGGCAAAGCAACACGCGTATGTAGTTTTTTGGACTTGGCCTTTAGCGAAATCATCTAATCTGAATTTCCCTCTTTCTAATCGTTATCGCATAGGGGGCTAGAGGGCGCAAAATACACAAACCCCACCATATCAAAAGCCTTTTTACAAAAAAATCAATCTCCAAAATCACATTCTAATTCCCTTTTTTAGGCAAAAAGAAAAAATTGTGCTGCTCATGTATTTGGGAATCAAAGCTTTGCAGTTCTTTACCCACCAAAACGTAGGGCGCATATTCTAATTCGGCCAACATCGCCAAACAATTATCCCGATTCTCATTGGGCCATAGCTCCATGTAGATGATCGGCTGGTCCTCTTCTATCAATTTGAGCGCTCCTTTTAGGACATATTGCTCATAGTTTTCTACATCCATTTTGATAGCTGCGATTGGCTTAGCACGATCGGCCAGGACCTCATCCAAAACTACCTGAGCTACGCTATATTCTTCGGAAGCAGTGTCATAGCCATCGATGGTATCATGCACAATATGACTCAAGCCTTGCATCCTAACCCCCTGCATAAGAGGCATTTGCATCTTAACAGAGCCCTTTTCTGGTCCCAAAGCCAATTGATTGAGTTCTACATTTGACACTTTCATAAAGCGACAAATGGCTTGCAAAGCTTTGTAATTTTCTGGTACTGGTTCAAAGGCAATTACTTTACCCTGCGGGGAACGTTTAGCCATTAAGACCGTCATAATGCCAATATTGGCCCCAATATCGAGCAGGTGTGCATCACTCGACAACATTCCAAGAAAATAAATAAAGTCACCTTCCTTGTCCGGACCGTCTAAATGTAAAGTCTTGATCTTGAACCAAGAAAACCACAATAGATAGCGATCAAAGCCTAGGAGCCGCTGGAGAAGACTTTGGATTAGCTTTTTCATCGGCGCAATTTACGCAAAATCTTACCCCAGACTATGCACTTACAATGGATACTGACTTATTGCGTTGATATACAAAAGCCGATTCCCTATTTTAGTAGTATGAAACACCTTTGCCTTTTCACCATGAAATCAGCCCTCATTTTATTATTTGGGCTTTTGATGTTTTCGACTAGTACAGCACAGACGGAAAGAGAACTATTGAAAAGAGGCCTAAGTAGACTAGAAAATCAAGATTTCACCGGAGCACTTAAAGACTTTGATATGGTCATCAAGCTCAATCCGATGAATGACATGGCTTATTTCAATCGAGGTTGTTCAAAGCAATTTTTGGGCGATCACCCAGGCGCAATTCAAGACTTTAGTCTCGCCTTAGATATCAATCCTGCCAATCCGGAGGCTTATTATAATCGGGGGCGTAGTCGCCTAGGCTTAGAAGATTATCTGGGAGCTATGCAAGATTTCAATGTAGCTATCTCCGGTAAAGCCAAAGATGATCGCTATTATCACTACCGTTCCAAAGCCAAAAGTGGCCTCGGGGATTATTTGGGTGCGATTCAGGACCTAAATGCTGCTATCCGCATCAACAAAAAAGAAATGATGTATATCTACGAACGGGCCGAAAACTACATCCTGTTCAAGGATTTTGCTTCAGCCATTAAGGATTTAAATCTCGTTGTGAAGCAGCGTCCTCGTGATCCAGGGGCTTATTCTGCTCGAGCAGAAGTAAAGCTATTGGGCGGAGACAGAGTGGGTGCCTGCTTGGATTGGAGTAAGGCAGGTGAGTTAGGAGATGTCAATGCCTACACCAAGATTAGAGAGAATTGCAACTAATTTGAGACTTGTGTTTAGGCGGACTGCTGCGCAGAACGCTTATCTCTAAAATATGGAAAGCGATACAGCATGCTGTATCGCTTTTTTTGATTTCTACTATATCCTTTCACTCCCCCATCAAAGGTGGAAAAGGTTTAACAAACCAAAAGTTTATCCCCCTTTGGAGGGGGATTTAGGGGGAGGAATATATACTGTAATATTAGACCAAACCTTCTGCGAAGCAAGATGAATAAATAAAGGTCCCTCGACTAGCGCTCGGGATGACATCTAAAGAACGAGCGCCCCAGCCTGAGAAAAGCCCACTGTCATGCTGAGCTCCGCCGAAGCAACTGGAAGGACAAGCGCTCTGCAAAGCAAGATGAATAAATAAAGATCCCTCGACTAGCGCTCGGGATGACATCTAAAAAACAAGCGCCCTAGCCTGAGAAAAGCCCAATGTCATGCTGAGCTCCGCCGAAGCAACTCGAGGGCCAAGCGTTCCGCGAAGCGGTAAACCTAAAACTCATCGCTGCTCATCAGGATTAAGCGCCCAATAAGTCGCCTCGGGGGTAGCAAGCCCTAGTTTATACTCAGGTTTGAGGGTATTTAAGATCCCCGGACGTTGCATACCCGGAAGTATTTGCACATCATAAATCTCATCGACGGAGGACATATAACGGATCTCTCCTACCCTAGCCCCACTCGGCAAGTGGACGATCATCACCCCCGCATGGTCTGACATATCTGCTATCGGTAAATGCGCGAAGGTAGAAGAGTTCTTTCTTAAGCGAGATACTCCCACAAAAGCATAATCGCCGATAAAAGCCATGCCACGAACAAAAGCATTGAGCTTAGTGATCACCTCCCAAGTCCCTTTGTCAGGATCTAAACGGGCCAGTTCCCCGGTAGCGGAGAACAATACCAAAAGCTGGTTCTGCCAAAAACGAGGCGAATGCGGCATCGGCATATTCATTGCTGGGTACATCCATCAAAATTCCGCTCCGCGTAACATTGGCGCGCCAGCTCTGAGGTTGATTACCCGTCCCAAAAGCAGTTGCATATTTGGGCAGGCCGTCTTGCATGGCCATCCCATTGAGATGGCAACGATCTTCAGATGCCAAAGCATCGATAAAGTGAGGTTTCCAGACAGGCGTGAAACTGTAATTATCATCTACCTTAATCAGGCAAGAAAAAGAGGTATTCACCCCATACAAGCCATCGGAGCCAAAGTCTAGATCATGCACATCGATACGACCAGTGTAATAAGTCGCTCTTGGCATGTAAAGCGCATCATAGGTCTGGGGATTACGAGGATAATGCGAGGCCAAAGTGGGAGAATTAGCCAAGACCACCACCTCATCTTTAGTAGCAATCGCCATTTTTGATCCGTGCAAGGCGATTCCCATGGGATTGTGGAAGGTGCGAGGTAATTGAACTAACTTTTCACTATTGGCGGCGCTGAGAAAAATAAGTTTCCCAGCTTGATAGGTGCTAAGGGCCAAAGTGCACCCAAGCTGCTGCAGCAACTCGGGTACATTTGGCGTATAGCTCATACTAAAAGGCGCAGGAGCCTGATTCATATTATTGCTTTACAAACTTGTGGATGAAGCTAGTACCTTCAGCCTGAATTCGAAGGAAATAAACACCTTCTGGCATTTCTGCCAAATCTAAGGTGTAGGCTTGCACCAATTGATTTACTGACTCGCGCTGGATAACTCGGCCATTAAGGTCGAGCACTTCAACGCTTTCGAAGGAAATCTGATTGGCGAAATCCATCCTTACTTGACTGTTAACTGGATTTGGATACAGCTTCATACCTTGCGCAAAGGCCGGAACCTCAATATTGGTACAATTGTCAACGGTGAGCGTGAAGGTCTCCGTACTTTGATCAGTCCCATCAGAAGCCGTCAAAGTGATATCAACTGAACCCGTAAAACCATTGATTGGATCTGCCAAGAGCGTAAAGGTCGGGCTAGCTCCTCCAATTACGATGGCGTTATTGGGCAAGAAAGCGGTATTGCTGGAACTTGCCGTCAAGGTAATCGGATCTCCATCTGGATCAGTTACCGTAACGTTTATTGGTCCAAAGGGGAAATCCAAACAGGAGTTCTGATCCCCAACCGGAGTGATCACCGGAGGATCATTACAAACATCTACCTGAACTACCACAGTACGCGTACTAGTAGAAATCCCATCATCAGCCGTCAAAGTCAAAATCGCACTACCTGACTGGCCCGGTAGCGGAATAGCCGTTAGGTCATAGTTAGGTGCGGCCCCTGTTATTTGAATATTCGCATCTGGAATCAAGGCCTGATTATTAGAGGTCGCCGTTACGGTCAAAGGATCTCCATCTGGATCAGTAAGACTAAAGGACACGGGTCCAAAGGTTTCATCTACACAGATCAAGCCCGCTCCAATCGAACCGAAAACGGGTGGTGTATTACACAAATTGACTTGAACGTTAAAGCTAAAGCTAGTGGTTGGGCTAATGCTATCATTGGCGACCACGGTAATTTGGGCCGTGCCGACTTGCCCGAGCACACTAACTGCCTCTATGGTATAGTTAGGTGCAGTACCGGAAATCTGGATATTGCCATCCGGAATCAAGGTTTGGTTATTAGATGTGGCCGTGAGGCTAAAGCTATCATTGTCGGGATCACTAGCCGTGAACGCTAAACTCGAGATTGTATCACCGCTGCAAATAGTCTGATCACTCGGACCGCTCAATACTGGCGAGCTATTACAAAGGCTATAAGTAGCCATAAAGCTCGTGGTGGTAGTATCCATACCATCACTTACATTAAGCGTTATGGTCGTGCTACCCGTTTGGCCCATAGTAGGAATGCCCGTCAACTGATAGTTGGGCGCCATACCCGTGATTTGAATGTTGGCATTTGTTAGCAAAGCCTGATTGGAGCTACTGGCAAACAAGGTCAAACTGTCTCCATTCACGTCATTGGCAGTGAACATGATCGGCCCGATAGTATCTCCCAAACAAAGCGTCTGATCCCCTATAGTACTGACCGTGGGCGCAACATTGCCAGCTGGTCCAGCGGTATTTTCATAGTATTGATGATTACCATAATACTCACCGACCAAGACATCGATATCTCCATCGCCATCCAAATCACCAGTACCAAGGAAAGCAACGTTATAACCGGCTTGTAGACCAAAAGGGTTGGTTTGTACTGGACCGAAGGCTGGGGCCATTTGAGTACCCGTATTTTCATAATACTGTATGTTCCCATAATACTCACCAGCCAAAAGGTCCAAATCACCATCTCCGTCTAGGTCCGTTAGATTGGGATGTTGAAAATCTTGTGTGGAAGCGGTAAGCCCAAAAGGATTGGCCTGCGGGGCTGCAAAGGTCGGCGCCATTGGTGTCCCCGTATTTTGGAAATACTGCAAATTGCCATAATACTCCCCAACAATCAGATCATAATCACCATCCCCATCTAGATCTCCAAAAGTAGGAAAGGCATAATCCAGGGTCGCAGTGAGACCAAAGGGATTGCTTTGAGGGGCAGCAAATGCAGGCGCAGTATTGGTACCCGTATTTTGGTAATACTGCATATTGCCATAGTATTCTCCAGCCAAAAGATCTAGATCACCATCCATATCAATGTCCGCAAAGGTCATAGAGGCGAAATAGTAGCCAGCCTGCACCCCAAAAGGATT
>CAZHOC010000017.1:0-3043 GCA_964534295.1 uncultured Bacteroidia bacterium
GGCGTATCTCTTGATGCAGGGGCTGGTTTTGCGTCTTATTTATGGTCGCCAGGAGCTCAGACTACTCAGACGATTACTGCTTTAGCGGGTACTTATAGTGTAACGGTAACCGATGCCAATGGCTGTGAGGGTACCTCACCCAATTTCTCGGTAACGGAGGATGCCTTACCTGTTCTCACTGCACTTAGCCCTCAAGTATGCGAGGAAGATGCGGCAAGTGTGGACTTGACTACTTACCAAAGTCAGATAACTACAGATCCGGGTAGCTTCAGTTATGCTCGACCTGGAGCAACTATTAGCGAGCTCTTTATTTCAGAGTATATCGAAGGCTCAAGCAATAATAAATACATAGAAATTTATAATGGTACTGGAGCAACAGTGGATCTATCTGATTACGAGTTGCGTCTCTTTTCAAATGGCGCTTCTTCTGCTTCCATTACCAATTCTCTTTCTGGCAGCCTTGCCGATGGCGATGTAATCGTCTATGCCAATGGTAGTGCAAGCATTTACGGAGGTGCCACTACTACTGCAAGCGCAGTCTCCTTTAATGGGGATGATGCCATCGCCTTATATAATACTGCATCTGGCATGTATGCAGATATTTTTGGCCACATCGGTGAGGATCCTGGTTCTCAGTGGTCTGTAAGCGGGAATATGACCCAAAACAGGACGCTTGTTCGCAATGCTTCTATAGCAGCGGGTGTAACTAGTTCTTCTGCAGGTTTCCCAGAATTAGGCACAGAATGGACTGAATTTACGCAAGATGATGTCAGCAATTTAGGTAGTCATACCGTAAGTGCTGGAGGGCCAATGATGATCGCCGATCCTACTGATGTAGCCATCATAGATGGGGATGTAATTATCGTTACCGTAACCGAAGGGGCATGTGTAGTAAATACTACATTGACCTTTACGGTGACTCCTACTCCTACACCTGCGATTTCGGGTCCATTGGCATATTGTGAAGGCACAGGAGGGGTAACACTCGATGCGGGCACTTATGCGAGCTACCTCTGGTCTAATGGTGAAACCACACAAACGATCACTGCCTTAGCCGGAACTTATAGTGTAACGGTCACAGACGCCAATGGATGTGTCGGTACTTCTGCGGATGTAACAGTGGTTGAAAACCCGAATCCTACGCCGGTAATTAGCGGCTTATTGGAGTATTGTGAAGGCACCGGTGGTGTAACGCTTGATGCTGGCACCTATGCTAGCTACCTCTGGTCGCCCAATGGGGAAACTACCCAGACTATCACTGCCTTAGCCGGCACTTATAGTGTAATGGTAACCGATGCCAACGGTTGTATGGGTACCTCTCCTAGTGTAACGGTTACGGAAGATGCCTTGCCTGTATTGACCTCTTTAACTCCTTCAATTTGTGAAGCAGATGCTGCCAGTGTCGATTTGACCACTTATCAAAGTCAAGTAACGACAGATCCTGGTACATTTAGCTGGAGCAAAGCAGCTGCAGGCCCATCTATTACAGAGCTTTTCATATCTGAATACATCGAAGGAAGTTCTAATAATAAATACGTCGAAATCTATAATGGAACGGGTGTAGATGTTGATCTTTCAGATTATCAATTACGTCTGTTTTCTAATGGAGCTTCCTCAGCTTCCATCACGAACAATCTTTCAGGAACGCTCGCCGATGGCGATGTAATTGTCTATGCCAATAGTAGTGCGAGCGTTTATGGCGGTGCCACTACAACAGCAAGCGCAATTTCCTTTAATGGAGATGATGCCATTGCCTTATACAATACTGCAACTGGCATGTACGCAGATATTGTGGGTCATATTGGCCAAGATCCTGGAAGTCAATGGTCCCAGGGAGCTAATGGAACGCGAGATGAGACACTAGTTAGAAATCCAGACGTTATCGCAGGGGTCGTTTCTTCTACCCTTGATTTCCCAGAGTTAGGTACAGAATGGACCAGCTTTAGTACTGATAATGTCAGTAACCTAGGCAGCCATACGGTAAATGCTGGTAGCGCCACCCCGATTGCCGATCCAACAGATGTTGCGATCGCTGATGGTGATGTCATTACCGCTACAGTAACGAATGGTCTTTGTGAGGTGAATACGACTTTGACCTTCACAGTAGTAGCTACCCCAACGCCGGTAATCGCTGGCTTACTAGAATATTGCGAAGGCACCGGTGGCGTAACGCTTGATGCCGGCACCTATGCTAGCTATCTCTGGTCCAATGGTGAGACTACGCAGACGATTACTGCTATGGCTGGCACTTACAGCGTAACGGTAACCGATGCCAATGGTTGTATGGGCACTTCTGCTAGTGTAACAGTCATAGAGAATCCGAATCCAACGCCGGTGATTAGCGGCTTGTTAGAATATTGTGAAGGCACCGGCGGTGTAACGCTTGACGCTGGCACCTATGCTAGCTACCTCTGGTCCAATGGTGAGACTACACAGACGATTACCGCTATGGCTGGTATGTACAGCGTAACGGTAACGGATGCGAATGGCTGTGTAGGCACTTCTGCGAATGTAACTGTAGTAGAGAATCCAAATCCGACCCCTACGATTAGTGGTCCGATGACGGTATGTCCAGGTTCTACGGTAACCTTAGATGCGGGTACTTATGCCAGCTATCTATGGTCAACGGGTGAAACGACTCAAACCATCATGGTAGTTGCGGGCACTTACTCAGTAACAGTAACCGATGCCAATGGCTGTGTGGGTACTTCTGCCAACTTTACGGTAACTGAGAACGCAACTATCACTCCGGTTATCCTCGGTCCATTAGCTTACTGCGAAGGCACCGGTGGTGTAACCCTTGATGCTGGTACTTATGCTAGCTATCTCTGGTCCACAGGTGAGACTACTCAAACCATCACTGCCTTGGCAGGAACTTATTCGGTCAGTGTAGTAGATGCCAACGGTTGTAGTGGTACTTCCGCTACCGTAACGGTAGTAGAGAATCCAAATCCAGCGCCAGTCATCAGTGGCTTATTGGAATATTGTGAAGGCACCGGTGGCGTAACGCTTGATGCCGGCACCTATGCTAGCTATCTCTGGT
>CAZHOC010000017.1:3143-17281 GCA_964534295.1 uncultured Bacteroidia bacterium
GTCCGATGACGGTATGTCCAGGTTCTACGGTAACCTTAGATGCGGGTACTTATGCTAGCTATCTATGGTCTACAGGAGAAACGACTCAAACCATCATGGTAGGTGCGGGCACTTACTCAGTAACAGTAACCGACGCCAATGGCTGTGTGGGTACTTCTGCTAGCTTTACGGTTGTCCAAACAGCTTCTGCTGTTCTCACAGCGCTTACTCCAGACATTTGCGAATCAGCAGCAGCTAGTGTCGATTTGACTAGTTTCCAAAGTCAGATTACTTCTTCTAGCGGGGTATTTACCTTCAGCAAACCGGGTGCTGCAACAGGTATCACAGAGCTCTTCTTCTCTGAATATGTAGAAGGCTCTGGCCTTACCAAGTATGTTGAGATTTATAATGGTACAGGCGGTCCGATTGATCTTTCTAACTATGAGTTTAGAATCTTCTTCAACGGCAATACTTCTTCGACAGATCAAGCGCTATCAGGTACGCTAAATGATGGTGAAGTGCTCGTCTTAGCCAATCCAAGTGCTACGGCTTACACTGGTGCAGTCGTTACTACCTCAGCAGTAAACTTCAATGGTGATGATGCCCTTGGTTTATATAACACTGTCTCTGGTACTTATGTGGACATCTTTGGCCATATTGGAGAAGATCCTGGTACTCAGTGGACCCAAGGTTCGTTCAATACGCAAAATGTAACCCTAGTACGTAAGCCTGACGTTACTGGTGGAGTTACAAGCTCTAGTACAGGTTTCCCAGAGTTGGGAACCGAGTGGATTGAGTTTGCTCAGAATACAGTGAGTAATCTAGGGAGTCATACCGTATCCGGAGGTGCTCCAGTACTAATTGCTGATCCTACAAATGTAATGATCGTTGATGGGGACGTAATTACGGTTACGTTTACCGAAGGTACTTGCCCACCTGCAAGCACTACAATTACCTTCTCAGTCACTCCTACAGTAACCAACGCAGTTAGTGAAACTGTCTGTACCGCAGATCTTCCTTTCATGTTCGGTTCTCAGAGCCTAACTACTGATGGGGTATATGTAGAGACATTTACTGGGCCATCTGGTTGCGACTCAGTCGTTACCCTCACATTGGATGTGGTGCCAGCTTACAATGTAACCGATGCCCTTACGATCTGTGAGGATGAAATTCCTTACAGCTTTGGTACGCAGACGCTGACGACTGACGGTGTATATACTGAAGTCTTTATGACCGCTGATGGTTGTGATTCTACTGTAACGCTTACCTTAAGCATAGATCTGCTACCAGTAGTTACAGACTTGAATCCTGAGCTTTGTGCTAGTGCGGCGGGAAGCGTTGACCTTACAAGCTATGAGAGTCAGATCAGCTCCTCGGCTGCTTCATTTAGCTATGCAAGACCTGCTGCCGGTGGCATTACAGAACTCTTCTTCTCTGAATATGTGGAAGGCTCTGGCCTTACCAAGTATGTTGAGATTTACAATGGTACTGGCAGTCCAGTTGATCTTTCTAACTATGAGTTTAGAATCTTCTTCAACGGCAATACTACTTCAACCAATCAGGCCCTTACTGGTACACTTAACGATGGCGATGTATTAGTACTTGCCAATCCAAGTGCTACTGCCTATACGGGCGCAGTAGTAAATGTCTCTGCCGTGAACTTCAACGGCGATGATGCCCTTGGCTTATATAATACTGTTTCGGGCACTTATGCTGATATCTTTGGACATATTGGTGAGGATCCAGGTTCCCAGTGGGTACAAGGTTCTTTCAATACCCAAAATGTAACGCTTGTACGCAAGCCAGATGTAGCCGGAGGGGTAACTAGCTCCACAGCAGGTTTCCCAGAACTGGGTACCGAATGGACTGAGTTTGCTCAGAATACAGTTAGCAACCTAGGTAGTCATAGCTCCAATGCGAACATGTCCAGCCCAATTGCTGATCCAACAGATGTAACAATTGCAGATGGAGATATCATCTTGGTGAGTGTTACGAATGGGGCATGCACTGTGAGTGCAACGCTAGACTTCTCCGTAGTAGCGGCCATTACTTCAAACGATTCTGAAACTGTCTGTGAAGAAGATCTGCCATTTGTATTCGGTACCCAAAGCTTAATCGCTACAGGTACTTATATGGAGACTTTCACTAGTGCGGCAGGTTGTGATTCAGTGGTTACGCTCTCGCTAACGGTCAACCCAACCAAGATGAGTATGGAGATGGAAACAATTTGTGCCAACGACATACCATTTATGTTTGGTACTCAGATGCTGACCTCGACAGGTGTTTACACTGAGACCTTTACTAGCGCTGCCGGCTGTGATTCTATTGTAACCTTATCGCTGACAGTTGATCCAACCACTACTGCAGGTGCCAACAACAATACCACTGTTTGTGAGGGTGAGATCATTGATCTTAATACGCTCGTAACTGTACCAGGCGGTACCTTCTCTGATCCATCTTTCTCAGGTGGTCTAAGTGGGGCAAGCTTTAATACCAGTGGTCTCCTTGGAGTCTATCCAATCGTCTATACAGTAGCCAGCGGCAATAGCTGTCCAGACGCAAGCGCAGTGATCACTGTGATCGTCCAAGAAAGCTTCGACAGACTTTGTGTAGCGGTTAACTGGGGCGATGATGTTCCGACTTCATACATCCCGAACATTGCAATCTATAACCACGCCGTTTATCTCTATGATTTCCCTGACGGTAGTGGCGGTACTTTAGAGCCTCGCTTCCTTTGGGAGACTACAGGTAGCTTCAAGTTCCTCAATGACGGAACCGGCATCCTAACGGGTACTGTAGTCAATGCAGCTGATCCGAACATCAAGTTTGATGTCGACTTCCGCATCGAAAATCGTCGTGATTGGCTAGCTTGGAGTGCGCTTGGGCGTAGCTACAAAGATGATAGCCCTCATAACAATGTCGCGGTTACAGAACATGTAAACTGGGATTACTTTGAAGTATCTACAGCTTCCATGCTTACCGGATCTCCTGGTTCTACCTATGATGGCGATGTACTTATGCTTACCCACGATCCTGCTGATTTCTCTCTCGGAGGCCAGCTTGGTATTGGTGCCAATGATAAGGATGACACTTATGGCTTTAGTGCTTGGTTTGGCTGGAGTGGTACGCTAGGAGGCATGAGCTACGGTAGCCATGGTGATGTGAACGTGGATCTAAACTGTAGTGAGTCTCCATGTTCTGCCTATACTGATGACGGAGTAGCCGTTGCGCCGAAGGCGATCCTCGAAGGACCTTACAGCATGGCAGATGGCAAGATGAGTGATGATCTTAGAACCCTCTCTTATCTACCAACGAACGAGCCATACAGTGCCCTAGGTTATACCCATGTAAGCAGCACAGGAGGAGAAAGTATCTCTGCCGCTGCGCTAAGTGTAACTGGTGATGATGCCATCGTTGACTGGGTATGGGTTGAACTACGTGATGCGACTGATCCTACGATAGTGGTTGCTGCTAAGGCTGCGCTAATCCAACGTGATGGAGACATAGTTTCTGCCGATGGCATTTCGGCCTTAACGTTCGACGGAGTCGCCCATGGTGATTACTACTTTGCTATCAAGCATCGTAACCACCTAGGTATCATGACTCAGAGTCCAGTAAGCCTAGATGGCAACGCCCTAGTGCTCAACTTTATCGACGGCTCTACGCCTACCTATGGCTCAAACGCGCAAAACCCAATTGGTACGACTGGCAACTACTGTATGGTGGCAGCCAACGTAACAGGTGATAAGGTGATCGATGCGGCAGACCGCAGCCACCTTTGGAATGAGCGCTCAACTATTGGTTATAAGCGTTCTGATGCGACTTGTGATGGTGCCACCGATGCTGCAGACCGTAGCGCAGGTTGGAACAACCGTAGCCGTGTAGAACAAATTCCAGATTAATACTGCTAGCCCGAGGAGACGTTCATCGTCTCCTCGGGCCAATTCATAAAACCTAATTCATCAATTAACCAACGATGCAAAAATTTACCTTCAGTTTCCTCTTGCTCCTCTTTGCCCTAGGCCAAGGCCTCTACGCTCAAGGGGTCAAAGGGACCGTTTCTATCGCCAATGAACAGGTGGTGGGATCAGATTACTATTTCGATATTTATCTCTCGACTCGACCTACGACTACGGGTGACATTTATCTAGCAGACGCTGATTTTAGGATTACATTTGATAATTCGCTTTTTACCAATCCTACTTTCTCCAAGCGTGATAGCACGTACAGCCTTGTGGTTCCAGGCTTTGGTACTTTCAACTATACCATTGGGTATTGCACCTTCGAGCCGACCAATAATATCGCGGGTAACATTTTGTCTACTCAGCAAAGCTATAATAGCAAGACGGTTCCTTCTATTAACGGCAACGTGCTTTCAGTAGAGCTTTCTGGTTCCAATCCTACCTCTCAAACGGTATTTGACAATGGTATCGCCAAGATCGATGGTACCGCGCTGACGCACCGTATCGGTCGCTTTTACATCTCCGGTTATAACGGTAGTGGTAATCCGAACTTGACTTTTGACTTTACCAGCTTGCTGGCTACTCAGGTATTTTCTTACGCCAATGTAGCGCCTACATTTTCCTCCAGTGCAGCTGATATCGATGCAGGCACCTTTCCTGTAGAATGGTTAAGCTTCGATGCTGAAAAACTCAACGATAACACCGTCCAACTCAATTGGGTAACTGGTAGTGAGATCAACAATGATCGCTTTATCATCGAAAAGCGCCTAGAAAATGGAGAGTTCAAAGCCTTGGGTGAAATCAAAGGGGCCGGTTTTTCTGAAGTGCCTACCTATTATGATTATACTGACCGCAGCCCTATGGCCGCTAAAGTATACTACCGGATCCAGCAGATTGACTTTGACGGTACGACCGATTTTTCTGACGTGGTAGAGGTGAGTTTCGATGGCTTAGGGGCTCGCTATGCCGTTTACCCTAATCCAGCAACTGACTGGTTTACCCTTGAGATATTGGCCGAAAGAGAAGACGTACACGAGTACAAGCTCCTCGACCTAAGAGGGAAAACAGTGATGACAGGCAATGTCGAAGCAGGCCTTGGACAGAGTAAGATCGAGGTGGAGGCATTGCCAGCAGGTACTTATCTCTTGCAAATCAAAAATGCAAAGGGGCAGCCAGTGAATATGAAAGTGACGGTTGAATAAGAAGACACAACCCAAATTATAGGAGCAGTGAGGCGATTAGCCTTGCTGCTTTTTTTTTGTGTTTGCCGCTGCGCGGAACGCTTATCCCCATACACCTTCTTTTCGCTAGAAGGTTCGTTCGATAGGCAAAATTCGCCCCTCAATATGCTAAACACTATCGTTCTGCGAAGCAGCAAACCCTAATAAAACTCCCCCTAAAGTAACTCCCACTGAGCTGCCTACGTTGAATGATAAATACATCCACTACCAGCATGCGAAACCTCCTCTTCTTCACGCTGATTGTCAGCCTCGCTACGGTCTTTTATGCGACTAGCTCAAAGTCTTCCAAGCCTATATCCTACTCAGACGAAGCCACGCATACCATAGATTATAAGCGATTATTTCGCTCGACTTCGATCCATGATGGGCGCTGGGCGCTCTTAGATTCTACGACCGAAATCAGAGTGATTGGGAGCTTCGATGGGCGACATGTGATCCTCAAAGAAAAGGATCCAGTTTACAACTTGATTGACGCCTATTTTGAAGGCAAGCCTGTACTCGTCGCAACCCCAAAGCAAAGCGGTGCCGCTTGTGTCGATATCATTAGGGCAGAGGACGTGATTTTGCTCAAAAAGCCAATCTCACAAGACTCTCTTTATAAACTCAAAATGAAGTTTAGTTGGCCTGGCAGTGTAGAGGCTTTAGATTATATCGATTTTGGCTTGCCAAAAGGCACAGAATGTAATGTCATTGAGGAGGAAGGCGACTTCTGGAAGCTTCAACTCCTTCGCGGCGAAATGGCTTATATCGGCTTCATCCCTAAAGAGTTAAATGGGCAAAGCACCCTCCAAAAGAATTGCGATTTTGCTAGTGAGGAAGAGGATATCCGTAAAGGATTAGTGGGGATGAATTACCCTGACTGGGTAGAAGGAACTTACGAAGCTAGTGGCCAAGGACTTAGTTTTACCCTCAAAGTGTTTAAACAAGGGCCCTTTCTGAAGGCTAATCTTCGGTCATATAATCCCAATTTTGGCTGGAATACCTATGACAATATCGATTGCTTCTATTCTCCCAAAACCGATGCGATTTCCTTTCCGGGAATTGTGAATCGATGCGAGATCAAGATGCTTGATGAAGTGAATTTCAAAGCGGTGGCGAGTAACTTTCGGTTTAGCGGTAAAAGGTCGGAATAAGGGATCTTACGCATCTTTTGTGTGGAATTAATAGGCAAAAAGAGTCTTCCCTAAAAAGCAATTCAGCCTACAAGCATGAACCTATTATCTTTCTTTTTGCTCTTAACTGCCTTGCTTTCTGAGCAATCTGAAGCCATCGAATACGAAGAGATACTTGTCTACAATAAGGCTTACGTCCAAAAAGGAAAATCAAAGTTAGTGCTAGAAGCTGATGGCTACTTTCGCTATTATCCTTTAGCAGATAGCATAAATCGCTTTGCCGTGGGCATTTGGGAAGAAGAAGCTGATAGTATAGAGTTTACCTTTAAGGAGCATCGAGTCTCCATCATCGACCAAGCCTTAGAATGCAATGAGTATGACTCTGAAAAAGAGGGGATTATAATAAAATTCCAGCTTGCAATTTATAATCGAGTTGATCCTACTACTTTTGAGATGTACAGGCAACTAAATCCCATCCGTAGGAGTGATATGGAACTTTATATGGGTTCGACTATGGTGATGGCTAGAACTGATGATTACGGACTTTACCAGAATAAAGACATTACTGAGATCGACTCAATCATTATTAGGGATGTATTTGATCATGAGCTGCTAGTCCTAAAAGATTTCTCAAGTCAAAGTGATTCCATCCATCTAATCCTTGATTATCCCACTTTGAGCCGATACTCAAGTAATATGAGTTTCTTTAAATCATCTCGAAAGGCAATAGAAGGTAAGTGGGCTATAAACGGCCGTTTCCTCGCCAAAAGAGGCTTTAATGGCTTGGTCAAGACTTACCGCCGGATAAAAAAGTAAATTATAAGTCCCACAAATACTTACTTCCTACTAAATACTAAGTAACCGCTAGCGTCTCACAAAATTAACCGAGCCCAGAAAATGGCTCAGATGAATCTCCTCACATCTACCATCGACATAGGTGTAAATAGCAGGGCGACCGGCATAAGTGGTCAACTCATATTTATGCTCGCCTAAGGCCTTAATTGGGAGATAGACGCCTTGACGTTCGCTATAAGCTTGCGTTCGCCCGACGGGCTCCTCAAAATACATACTCAGCAAAATATAATCTATACCAGCGGGCACACTACGTTTTTCGCCATCCACTGTATTGAGGTAGCGCTCCCCGGATATGACTCCATCGGCCTCTCCGGTCAAGTCATCATTACGGGTATTGCGCACTTTACTGTCGACAAGTTTGCCCTCTTTAAAGTTGGCGTAATAGCGATTGCGTAGTTCAAAGGTCCAGATCAAGGATACTGTGATCAGACCATCAGATTCTAGGTGGGTTTGGTCCCCTGCGGTAGAACGCTTAACCGTCATAACTCCTACCGTGTCTTCGTCGTCCATGACATCGAAGACAATCAATTGGGCTGGCAAATTCAAAGCCGAAAAGCCCCATAGGAGCAATATGATGGCGCTTTTGTACATAAGAAGCCTTACTTGCTTCTTCGAAAGATAGCAGAATTAGTTTCGTAAGCGAAACTGTAGAGTGGCGATCGAGTGATCTACTTCCATCAATTTGACGATGCCATTTTGATAGACATAGCGCGTTTTATGGCCATTGTATTGGGTTACCTCATAATGGCTACTACTCGTCTGGCGAACCGGTAAAAGCGTACCTGTGCGCTCTGAATAGATGTTTTTTAGGCCTAAAGGTTCGGCAAAGTACATGGACAATACCGTGAACTGAATCGGTAGATTCATTTTCCGCACTTCGTCATTGACTCGATTTTGATAAAGACTGCCATTTTGATAACCACTCGACATATCCGTCAAATCGCCGCCTCTGAGGTTCTTGCTAAGGCTAGAAAGTAGGCCTCCTTCTCTAAATTCTGCGTGATGGATAAATTCTAGTTCTAGGGTGAAAATCAAGCTTAGCGTAACCTTGCCATGCGAATGCAGTACGATTTTTTCACCGTCGGATTTTTTCTCCACCTTCATCGAGCCCACCTGCGAGTCGCCATAGTAGACATCATAATTCAGAGTCTGAGCGTTCACCGCAGCTGCTGAAAAAAATAAGAGGAGTAAGATAAAAGTGTATGGCTGTTTCATGGATCAGTGTTTGACTAAAAACGAAAGCTTTTCGCGATTAGTTTGTCCTCTGAAAATAAAAATTTGAATTCAAGATGGCAACGTCCAACAGCCAGGCGCTTGCCTAGATATTGGACGTTTTTTACTACTGCTGCGCAGAACGCTCATCTCTTTTGGTTACAAATTTCAAGCCGCTAGGCTACTCCTGTCGCAAACGATCTCTTACTTCCATCAAGCAAAAGCCCAATAGATTTTTTCCTCGCCAGGCATAAGGCTCATGGGCTCTTGGATCGTCCTTGGCTAATCCGATACCCCAGATCTGATCTACTGGACTGGCTTCGACCAAGACGCGATCTTGGGTGCCAAGTAGATAGCTTTTTAAAGCCTCATTTTGGGAAAACTTGAGATAGTTTCCTGCAATGACAATCTCTGTACGATGTTGATTCCAAAGTTTATTGTCAAACCCTCGTACCTCCCTTCCCCATTTCTTAGCCTCTGCTGGGCTACTGGCTTGGAGGATTTTGGCCAGATTAGCTTCATCATTAAATAGCTTCGCTTTGCCGGCCATCATATAGTGTTCTGCTGTCGTAAAGTAGAGGCCCGCTTCGCGGAACGTATGTCCTCCCCACCATTGACTGAGGCAACCCGCTCCTATGGATCCATCTTTTTGAGGCTTATTGCCCCAAAAGTGCAGATACTTGATCCTTGTGTCCTTGCTAAGCTCATGGTAGAGCCATTCGATATTGTATTTCATGATTAAGCTTTTGTCTGATTGGTGCCTTTAATTTCTTGATAAAGGGCCAAAATTTTGTCCCTTTTTTTGTGAACCTCTGACCAGTCAATCTCAGCGCTGGAGTTACCGTTGAAGCTGTTACCAGCCTCAGTCGTCCACATCATCAGGTGAATAATGGCGTATAGATTGATGACTTTTTGCTGAGTCTCATTGAGCTCAAGCAATTTGATGAGTTCTTCCTGATAGATTTTCTCAAAGGCTTCTCCATACCAAACGGCTCTGATCGCGCCCAATACTTCGATATAATCCCCCTTGCGCATAAAATCTAGATCCACTAATCCAGAAAACTTACCCTCGTGTATCATGATATTTTTGGCGCTCAAGTCATCATAGTACAAAATGGGCTGCACCGCTAAAAAGTAATCCCTGAAGTCTGCGATCAACTCATCCAAACGATCAAAACTCTTTGGCAGAAGGACCTGAAACTTTTGATTCTTTTCCCATATCCCTGCGCGCTGCATTTGCACTACTGCCAGCATATTGGGAATGCTCTCCTCATCTAGACCATTGAGGCCTCCGAAATCATCTTGAGGAGGTCTAGAACGGAACTGCTTGAAAATGTTGGCTACTTCTCCAGCGACTTGTTTGAGCTCTTCTGGATTAAGATCCTCAATAACTAGCTTTAAATCTTGACCGGGTAATTTCGTCAGGATTTGATAGCAAAAGGGAAATGTAGTCTGCGAATAATCCTCAGCAATTATCTCAGGTGTTTTGATGCCTAATTCCTTGAATAGAGGTAAAAACTTGTGGGTGCCATAAAGCAGGCTCTTATGCATATTCATTCTCAGGATATAGGCGGTGTCGCCAAAGTCTAATTCGTACACTTGGTTACAAATACCGATGGTCTTACGGGTGATTTTAAGGGGCTTTTGGCCCCAGACTTTTTGACTGATGGCTTCTATTTGCTGTGTATTCATGGGAGTTTATATGATTGCTTGAGTGGGAAAAAAGAGAAAGGGTTGAGCGTTCTGCGCAGCAGTAAGCCCCCCGAAACTGGCTAAAAACATAGGTCTCTAGAATAGGAAATATGAGTCTCCAGTCTCTCAAGTCTGATTTTAACAAGAGAGGGAGATAATAAGGTTGAAAAATGAAAAAGGGGCGCATGTCAATACGCCCCCTTGCTGTCTTAATCCTTAGCCATTCGTACGATCTTTGGCTGGAAGCTTCCGACCACCTCGACCAAGTCTTTTTGATTGGCCATCACTTTGTGGATGTCTTTGTAAGCGATAGGTGCTTCATCTAAGCCACCGCCAATCAAAGTGATTTGCTTCTCTCGTAGCAATTTGTTCAATGCGCTACGGGTAATGCTAGTCTTGGCCTTGGTACGAGACATTAAGCGTCCTGCACCGTGTGAAGCTGATTGCAAAGCACTCATCTCGCCACGACCGCGCACGATAAAACCTGGAGCGGTCATCGAACCTGGGATAATTCCCATGACTCCCTTGCCAGCTGGGGTGGCGCCCTTACGGTGCACGAATACATCAGTACCGTCAGCAAGCTCATCCTTCCACGCAAAGTTGTGATGGTTTTCTACCGTTAAGATCGGCTTTGCTCCCATAGCTTTGCTCAGTTTGTGATGGATATGGTGATGACAAGCCGAAGCATAATCACCCGCCAAATTCATGGCTAGCCAGTACTCCTGACCTTCTTCTGTATCCATATCCAACCAAGCCAAGTGGCGAGCTTGTTTAGGGAGTTTAGTACGCTCCATCGCCAATCGAGTGTAGTGATTAGCGATTTTTGCACCCAAGCCGCGAGAACCCGAGTGGGAGAGAATTCCCACATAAGTACCTGGTACCAAGCCCCATTCGTTATTGTCTTCCATCAGGTCGACGAGGCCGAATTCCACGAAGTGGTTACCCCCACCACTAGAGCCAATTTGACGCCACGCTTTGTCTTTGAGATCCTTAACCACCGAAATGGTTTCAAATTCAGGACGCTCAAGTACCGGATCATCCATAGGATTATCTGGCCCTTTACCGGCGCCAAAGACGGTATGTTCTACCAACATCTTTTTGAGTTGATAGCTATAGCGATCTAGGTGTTTAGCAGGTAGGTCGTAAACGGTTAGACACATGCGACAACCGATATCAACACCTACTGCGTAGGGAATAATCGCGTTTTCAGTGGCAAGCACGCCCCCGATTGGAAGACCATAGCCCTGGTGGGCATCTGGCATCAGGGCAGCTTGACGGGCCACCGGTAGCTTAGCGGCGATTTCAATCTGATCGATGGCACCTTTTTCGATTTCTCGCTTACCCCAAATACGCATAGGTACTGGCTCTGCGAGTAATTCTGGGTATTTAGGTGCATCCTTCGGATCAACGATTGGCTTCAGCGCATGCGCTACTGGACCTAAAATTTGATGCTTATAATATTGTTCTGGAACGGATAGGACCGCTTGGAGCAGCTGCATCTTGACTTCTCGGCCCTTGGCCTCGAATTTATCATGCTTCATTGCTTCCACGGCCAGATTTGCGGCTTCTCCTAGCGGATATCCGATTCTCAGAACGTGCTTTTTCTTAATCTTTGCCATTATGATTTGGTCAATGCATATACGGCCATGTCACAAGGGACAGTGGGAGAAATATTGGGCAGGAGATAATAGCGTTTGAAAACTCCTTCCTTTTCCATGCCTACCTTGAGCATTACCCCTGCCGAGGCATAATGCGTTTCATGGCACATACCATAAATGCGATAAACTTCTGGGAAGGTCTGCCAAATTTGTTGGATCAGTCCTTCGAGGGCTTCGCTAGCGAAGCCATGGCCCCATGCTTCTTGCATGAGCGCGTATCCTATCTGAGCGCGGCAACGGGCTTCAATGCCATACCCAATGCCGCCGATCAGTTTGCCTGTTTCTTTGCTTTGCAGACCAAAAGGCAAATGGCCACTTCCTTGCTTCCATGCATGGTCTGCATGCCGGAGGAAGGCTAATGTATCGTCTATCGATTGATGCACAGACCAACTGAGGTATTGTGTAACCACAGGATCTTGGCCCCAGCCTTCATATACCTCTTGGGCATCTTCCAGCTGTAGCCGTCTGACGATCAATCGTGGGGTTTCAAATTGAGTAAACATCCTTAGTAAAATAAGTAAGGTTTCCAATCTTCACGTACAAGTCCGGCAAATTGGCGCAAAAACATGATCCAACTTGGGCGGAAGGGTTTGAAATCCAGTTCCAAACCTGATTCTTCAAGGCTTAGATCTCCCTTGTGGGAGTTACAATCGCGACAGGCTGTAACCAAGTTGTCCCAGCTTGTACGACCTCCTTTAGAACTGGGGATCAAGTGATCTAATGTCAGATCGTACTTACTCCCACAGTATACACAGCGATAGCCATCGCGACGGAATATATTTTCCCGACTGAGGGCCACTTTGCGGTATGGAAGAGGCACATAGCGATAAAGCCTAATGATAGAGGGGAATTGAAAATCCCGTTTCACGGAACGGAACTTACGATCGGCGACATCGTTGATCAATTCTGCCTTTTGCCCAAGTACCAGGATGAGGGCTTTTTCAGCCTTACAGACACTGATAGCCTGATAATCCTGGTTGAGCACCAGTACTTGTGTCATAAGATTTGGAATTAGATAAAGAACAAAAAAAGCGTGTCATGCCCCAGAGGGGTATGACACGCTATGACGTAAATCGTCTTTTGGTTTACTAACAGGCCTGACCGGGTACGATGGCCATCGCCAAACGGTCGACAGCTTCGCGAGCCTGATTGAGGCGGCAGTTAGTATATTTTAGATACAGCTTGATGGCTGCAATTTTACCTTGGTAAGTAAGGGTAGCCATGACTTCTTGTTCAAGTTCCGGCATAAGGGCTTTCTGCGTATTGTCCATTTTGATATTGCTTAGCAGTTAAAGGCCAAAAAAAACATCTAATTACCTTGGCAACTCATAAGGAAGTTGACCAATGGGATCTGAAGACAAATCCAGAGAACGAGAAACCAGAGGGGATTCTAGTGAGAATGGAGCGTTGTCGGTTAGACTGCTTAAATGTATTCTCACTTACTCTGGTGCAAATGATATGCCTCATTTAAGTAAAAATGCCTCAGTGGTCCGTTTAGATGATCCGAAAGACAGGAATACTTGATTTTTAGTCATTTCTTACACTTGAACGGTCAGCCCTGAGATGCATTTTTGGCTAATGAGGCCGCTTTTCCGTTGAGAGAAAAGGACGTTTTGTAACGTTGCTGTCGATTATGATACATAAGATGCAACAGTAAGCTTAGCCATTTTTGCATATTGTAGTGATTTAGGGTGAATGAAATTGTAAAAGGGGAGACGGGCCGAAGGCAGGTCCAACCGGACCTAGTCTTTAGTGATGATTTGATTACCTCCTTGTCGTTTGTAGACCTTCGGGGACCGTCTCTATAGAGCAAGCAAAATTATTTTCAAGGGAAGGACGCTATAAGAGCGTCCAGTCCATAGTTGTGATGTATAGCTGCTTAAGGAGAATCTATTCTCAGTTAAGCAACTCTACTGTGCGTGCCAAATTCCATACGTCAAAGTACCAATAGCCATTTTGCTATTGTAAAGCGGGCACTACGGGATTCGAACCCGTGTATTCCTGTTAGACAGACAGGTGCCTAGCCGCTCGGCGCCAAGTGCCCGGGATGAAGAGGTACGAAAACGTACCTCAACAAAATCCCCTCAACAAATATTATAAAGAACGTAATGATAATTTTATGTCAATTCATAGTGATCCTGTTCCCGAAATGTGGCTTACCAAAGGCAAGTTTTGCTTTCAGGGCATAGCTCTCCTGTTTGCGTCAAAGACGCATCAAGTTGGAGTCTTGGACAAAGTCCATAGAGGTACTATTGGCGATCTGCGCTCATCTAAACCTACTCGTTATCAGTGGTTTGTCAGGCTAGGCCAACAAAAAACCCGAACTTCTCAGTCCGGGCGCGCATACAACAAATTGTGTATTTGGTGTCAGGATTCCCTGAACACACGCACCCTCGATTGGACCGGATCTTTCGCTACCTTCTGACT
>CAZHOC010000018.1:0-14676 GCA_964534295.1 uncultured Bacteroidia bacterium
ATTAAGCGGGTTTAGAAAGTGCGCCCCACTTACATAATGCGTATCAAAATGAACCATAGTGGCAATAAAGGATATGAAAAACATGATCATCAAGCCTGCATTCCACATCATCAAAACCGTAGTTCCGGGATTGTCTATCCTTTTTATCATCCAATCCAGCACCTTACCCATTGCGGTTTCATAACGACCTCTACGACGAAAGTAGGCCAAGCCCATAAAGGAGAAGAGCAAATTGAAGCTTGCTATTAAGAATAAGCGCGTGGCGGCCACTAGCTCAATAGGCATGGCCATCAGTAAGCCCGCTAAGACCAATCCCAATAGCAAGCTGAAGAGGATCATCATAGGTAATAGATGGCTAAAGTTTAGGCTTTGCCGCTTCGCGGAACGCTTGTCATCCCCCATCTTGTTGGCGGGAGTAGAGTTAGCAATACCTTTGGTTTTAGTGGCAGAAGTATTTTCGGTTTGGGCTCCCTTCACAAAAAAGTATGCTATTCCCACCACAATCGTGAGCATCACTCCGATAAAGCCCCAGACATAAAAGTTTTGGAAATTGGCGTAAACCCCAACCTGCCATGCTGCGAGCAAAGGGAAGGCAGAAAAGATTAACAATACCGCTAAATTGATTCCGAGCCGCTTATAGCCATTTACTTGCTCATCGACCTCCTTCAAATCATTTAAATTGGGTATCCTTCCCAACTTCTTTTCTACCATCTTTTCGTGCAGGGATACCAAGAAGTAAAATACTAGTACGATGAGCCCTCCAATGCTAATGGGATAATTACTGATAAAGGTAGTGTCCCCCAAGCTTTGCCCCACTCCAGCAAGTAAGTTGCACAAAACGATAATATAGATAGCCCCAAATACCCGCCTTACTCGATGAAAGGTTTGGTGATCATTGCGGCTTGATTCATTGAAGCTTGCAAAGTTCTCGATGATATCATTTTTATCATTAATTAGCCTTGCCATTACCTTTACTGGGAAGATCAAATTTACCAGTAAATGCCAACGCTTGATTTTGTTGATATCCCCATCTCCAATGTAGTTTTTGTAGTAGATATCACTAAACATCAAATAGTAGGGCAAGAACCAAACAATGATAACGGAACTTGGAAATTGGACCCAAAATAATATCAGGTTCCAGGCTTCAGGATCTTCGAGCATCCCCACAAATAATGTTTCCGTTTGCTCAAAGGCGGTCAAGGCCATTGCAAGCACCAAGAAGTAGATTACACTGATGTAGAGATATCGGCTATATTTTTTCAAAAAAGCCGCTACGTCTTCCCAGTAATGGACAAGCATTAATAGTAAAAGGCCCAAGCCGATATAGCTAAAGATACCGGAGAGTTTTGATTCCATTAGAAATGAGGTAATTACCCCCAATATCCCTGCCGCCATATGGGGACGCGGGATACTTTTCATCGCAGAACTAATTAAGTTTTTCATTTTGAATTAAGCAATGTACCTGAATCACGAAAGGTTGAAACAGAGCGAAGCAATGCCTTAATGAATCAAAATTCAAAGCGGAAAAACCGCCATAAACATCCGATTGGCCAGAAAGAAGTCGTGTTTAATAAGCAAGGACAATGACTCAATGAAATAGGCTAAAGTGTCAACTATTTGATTAGGTGAGTTTTCATGTTACATCAAAACTAAAACAAAGGACGAAATCACAATAGCGTGTTTCAACCCAATTATGGCAATGCGTACAAACCCCTCTTATTTGACTTCACAAAGCGTATAAAAACGCTCATCCATCCTCCTTCTACTTTTTGCTGCCGCAGCCCCTTACTACTCTGCAACCGCTTCCAATCATTTGCTACTTCTAGGGTTTTTTGCGTAGTTATTTTACAAAGGGTTAACTATGCTACGCTCTCAAACCTACGGTTCGAGTTATCTTTCTATGACCTTATTGGTTTTAGTTGCCCTCGTGACGTTTATCCCCAGCAGTTGTACATCTAAAGTGAAGCAAGCCCAAAAAGATTGGGAGAAGCTTCCCCCCGCCCAAATGCGTGTAGCCAAACTAGGAAATCAACCCGAGTCCGAGTTGAACGCTATAAGCGAAGTATTTGCAGCAAGGAACCCCGGCTATGAACTGTATTACGAGCATAGTGTATTGGACGTCAAGGCCCAAGACTACCAACAAGTCCTTTTTGTCCAGGAGGGAAGCCCTAATATAGAGTTATCCTCCGGAGAACGCTCTCCCACCTCCGTAGGAGAAATCATTTTGTTGGCTCCAGGCATTAGCCTCAAAGCAGATAGTGCGATAAGTGTGCTGAGATTTCGCGTTCCCGCAGGGCCCGCAGAAAATGTCCCTCCTATTATCCGACCTGATTGGGACCCTAATATCACCGATACCCCTGGAGGTTGTGCGACCGATAGCAATGCTTATCGGCGGATCTTACTCACTTGGAAAGAATCTGTAGGGCCTTACATCTTTCATGCCCTCAACGCTCATCGCGTACGCATAACGGATTCATTTAGTCATTATCATCCGATCAATGGAGGTTTTGATGAGTTTTATCTCGTCCAAATGGTACAGCCTGATGCCAGAATTCTTACTAGTGGATATGTGCCAGATATCGAAAAAGGAGAGAAGATAGACCCCAAAATACTCCCCAGCTTAATTCAAACTACCCCCCTAGAAGTTGGAGACTTAGTCTATCTCCCTCGAGGCATCATGCACCGTGGTTTGGGAGGAGTTTTGGCGCAAGTGATCACTGTCCCCGGCTTCGTACCAGGTGCAGAGATAGGGCTCGATCACCATCTCAAAGCTATCAATAAGTCTTTTGGCCTATATAAACTAGACTCTTTACCTTATAACTTAGAAGCCTCTCACAAGCCAATCATCAAATAATATGAACCTACTTAGCCTCATAGCCATCTCTTTATTTTTGCCCCTATTCGGGAACGCTCCGTCTCCAAGCCCAGAACCTCCGGCTGATTTACCAGAAAACTATCAGCTACTGTACCATCAGGACTTCAGCAGTCCTCAAGCGATGTCAGATTTCGAGATGACAGACGATAGGGCCTGGAAAATTAGTGGAGAGGAAAAGACCTTAGAGTTATTCGGTAAAAGTGAATACCGCTCTCGGGTGCGCTCTCCCTTCAACATAGCACTCTTGAAACATCATTTATTTGGTAGCTTTGTGCTAGAAGTAGACCTCGCCCAATCTGGCAGAGAATATGGGCACAGGGATCTTTGTCTCTTTTTTGGCGCTCAAAGCAGCACCAACTTCTACTACGTTCATATTGCTTCCGTAGCGGATGACAATGCCAACAACATCTTTCTCGTCAATGATGAACCTCGTACTAATATTGCCGAAAAGACTACCAGCGGGACCAATTGGGGAGAAACCAACAGTTGGCATAAAGCCCGGATCGAAAGAGACATTGAAGCAGGTACCATCAAGGTCTACTTCGACGATATGAGCACCCCCATTATGGAAGCTACCGACAAACATTTTGACATTGGACGCATTGGCTTTGGTTCCTTTGACGATACCGGTAGATTTGACAATATTCGTATCTGGGGTGAGAAAACCATGCCTCCCAAAACTGCTTTCTTCAAATAGTCAATGACAAAACCACTCGCGATTTTAATACTGCTGCCGCTACTCTTTCTTTCCTGTTCCAGGAACGCTGAGACGAATAAAGAGAATATCAAGGAGATCGTTCGCGCAAGCGAAGGCGATTTTGACGACTCAGATAAAGAGAATATCCAAGTAGCAGATGGTTTCAATCTTTCCCTATGGGCCCCAGGCCCGCTTCTCAAAAATGCCGTAGCTATTAGCTTCGATGCAGATGGAGCTGCCTATGTGAGTGAAACCCAAAGGCGCAAAAGCTCAGATTTAGATATCAGGGAGCATCGCGATTGGATGATAGAAGACATAAGCCTATCCAGCCTAGAGCAGACAAGAGACTTCCACCTGGAAAAGCTAGCCACCGAAAAAAGTGAAATCAATGTTTGGCTAGCCGATCATAATGGAGATGGTATTCGAGACTACCGTGATCTTACCGTAGAATCCGAAATCATCCGTAAAATATGGGATAGCGATGGAGACGGGCAAGCAGATGCTTCAACCGTCTATGCTGATGGCTTCAACGACATGCTCAGCGGAGTGGCAGCAGGTGTGATGCACGAAAATGGAGATGTATATCTCACCGTCGCACCAGATGTTTATCGCCTTCGCGATACTGACGGTGATCATCATGCGGACGAACGTACTGTCATCAGTCATGGCTTTGGTATCCATATCGCCTATGCTGGGCACGATATGTCGGGTCTAACCATCGGTCCTGACGGCAAAGTGTATTGGTCAGTCGGAGACATCGGCATTGACGTAAAAGATCAGGATGGCAAGCAATGGTCCTATCCTCACGAAGGAGGCGTAATGCGTTGTAATCCGGATGGCAGCGATTTTGAAGTCTTTGCCCACGGCTTGCGCAATCCTCAAGAGCTTGCCTTTGATGCCTATGGCAACTTAATCTCCGTCGACAATGATGGGGACCACCCCGGAGAGCACGAACGATTTGTGCATATCATCGAAGGTTCTGATACAGGCTGGCGCACCTATTGGCAGTTTGGTAAATACAATGACGAAAATGAAGCTTACAAGCCTTGGATGGATGAGCGACTCTCAGAGCCACATTTTGCAGGACAAGCAGCCTATCTTTTACCTCCGATTGCATTAGCCTCTGATGGCCCAGCCGGCTTAGTTTACAATCCTGGTACGGCACTAAATTCGGACTGGAATGACTATTTCTTTGCCTCATACTTTACGGGCTCCTCTGCTCGGTCCAAAATTCAAGCCTTCAAGCTAGCCCCCAAAGGTGCCTCCTTTACAATCGCAGATAAAAAAGATGTGGTACAAGGTATAGTCGGTACTGGATTGGCTTGGGGACCAGCAGGTTCACTTTATATCAATGACTGGCTCGATGGCTACGCCAAGAAACCAGCGGGACGCATCTGGAAATTGTCCGCTACCTCTCCCAACCCAGCTAAGGCCGCTACTTTGGATGGCTTGCAACGAGATCTTTCAGATGCTAGCACAGAGGAACTAAAAGGCATGCTGGCTGATGCAGACATGCGAGTAAGGCTGAGAGGGCAGTTTGCATTGGTTCAGCGAGAAGATAGCGAGGCCTTACAACAAGTACTGCATGAACAAACAGCCACTTTACCGCGTCTACATGCCATTTGGGGAATTGGTCAATTATTGCGTGCAAAAGCCATTTCTCAAGACAAATTCTTCTCCTTCCTCAAAGATGCCGATCCTCACATTCGTGCCAACTGCGCCAAAGTACTAGGAGAAGCAAAAGTTAAGAGTGCTATTACTGACCTGCTCCCTTTGTTAGAAGATAGCCATCCAAATGTGCAGTATCGAGCGATAGAGGCTTTAGGAAAACTAGAAGCCCTGCAAGCCTATCAGCCAATGATCAAACTACTGGAGGCCACAGGAGAGTCTGACCCGCATTTGAGGCATGTAATTGCCTACGCTCTATCCAAAATGGATACTGAATCGTCCCTACACGGCTTGCAAGTTCATCCTTCTTCCGCTGTGCGTATGGGAGCCGTTTTAGGCTTACGACACAAGCGTTCAGCATCGCTGCAAGTCTACTTAAACGATCCCGATCCCCTGGTCAGTCTCGAGGCAGCAAGAGCCATTCACGACGACCTTTCTGTAGAGGAGGCTTTGCCAGCATTAGCCAAGGTTTTAGATAGTATTCCTTCGGAGAACGAGGCCTTTTTGCGGCGTGCCATCAATGCCAACCTACGTTTAGGTACCGCTGAAGCAGCCGATAGACTTGCTCGCTTTATTAATTCTGAGGCCCCACTCGCTATGAGACAAGACGCCTTATGGGCCTTAGGTTATTGGGGTGATCCTCCAGTATTAGATCGAGTGGAAGGTCGATATCGAATATTAAAGGGGCAAGATCAAATGGCGGGGCAGGAGGCTTTTGGCAAAATCGTTGATCAGTTGCTTGTAAGTAGGGAGACTGCTTTGCAGAACGCTACTATCAAAGCCATCGGAAGGCTCGATTTTCAAGCCAGGGCTGCGGATGTGCTAGAGATTTACGGGCAAAGTTCTACTCCCACCGAATTGAAACGATCGGCTTTAGCCAGCTTAGTTATGCTAAAAAGCAACCAGCTACCTTTAGCATTGAAAACTGCCATTGCCTCCTCCTCTGAGGACCTACGCAAAGATGCCCAAGGCTACCTCGCCAAGGTAGATATGGAACCCGAAGCGGTCATAGAAATGTTGGGTAAAGCTCTAGATATTGGCTCTGTGGGAGAGCAACAACAAGCCCTTGCCAGTCTTGGCCAAACTGATCAGCCGGAGGCCAGAGCCATATTATTGGCTTGGGTACAAAAGTTGAGCGAAGCTCAAGTAGCCCCAGAAATCCAACTTGATATATTGCTCGCCGCGGAAGCGCAAAATGACGATGCGTTGCGCGAAGCGATCCAAAATTACGAAGCTCAAAAAGGCGATGGGCCTTTGGAAGCCTATCGAGAGGCGATTTATGGTGGGAACCCCAGAACGGGAGGAAGGCTTTTTTATCTCAACAATTCGGCCCAATGTATCCGCTGTCATGTCTACAAGGGTAATGGAGGTGCTGTCGGCCCTGAATTAACAAATATTGCAAGCATACTAAGTCCTGAGCAATTATTGGAGGCCCTGGTTGATCCTAGTGCAAGACTGGCGCCCGGATATGGGAGTGTCAAACTCACCCTTAAAGATCAGCGGAAAATCACAGGGGTAATTTTAGCGGAAACCGCCCAAAGCATCACGGTAAAAGTGGGGCAAAATGAACCAGAACAGATATCCTTGACGGAAGTCTCTAACAAACAATACCTTCCGTCCTCTATGCCTAGCATGGCTGGAGTATTAAGTAAGGCTGAGATTAGAGATTTAGTGGCTTTTTTACAGACAGCTAAATAGTCTGTAGGATCCAATTGAATAGCCTCGCCGCGAGTTTTGCGGTCTGATTTTGCTGATCGTGAACAGGACTTAGTTCGGCTATATCAATAGCGACGAGCTTATCACTTTGCAGGATAGACTTTAGAAACTGCATAATGGTTTGAGGACTAATCCCCATAGGTGAGGCAGCGCTTACCCCGGGAGCATAAGCCGAAGCAAAAACGTCCATATCGATCGTCAAATAGATTGCGTCTAAGGGATCTAAAAAATCATCTACCGTTTTAGGATCCCATCCTTCCCAAAGTGCTTGATTGGTGATAATCTGAGTACCACTTTCATGAGCGGTTTTAAAGAGCGCTTGTGTATTGGCAGCCTGCTGTATCCCTGCAACCAAATAATCAAACTGATGGCCTAGGGCTTTTTCATTTTGGTAGGCTTGGTAAAAGGGGGTGCCTGAATTGGTGTTTTTGATAGGCTCACGAAGATCAAATGGGCGTCAATATTGATAATTCCAAGACGAGCTTGTGGCCTTAAAAAATTTCGCACTCCGCTGTAGGTACCGAAGGCGATATCATGTCCCCCGCCAATCCCAATAGGGAAAATATGATTTCTTAGCAGTTTTTCAATTCCCTCTGCGTATTCGCTTTGGCAGCCTTCCATATCACTCCCCTCACAATGTAAATCTCCAATATCATAGACCGAAAGGCCCGCTTGATGCCAGGCAGTAGAGGCAAGTTGTTGGCGGAAAGCGTTCGGCCCGGCCGCAGCACCTGGACGACCTTGATTACGAATCACTCCTTCCTCACAAGCATAACCCAAAATACCGAAGGACCGAGAGTCCCTGCTATGATTAGAGATTTGATCTAAGGGCAAAAGATTGATTTCCTGATACCAATACCCAGGGTCAGACCTGCCTGTCCAGTTCTTTTTAGAGGGCGGTGAATAATATCTCATGTCAAGAGTTTTTGACCTTTTTTCCAGACTTGGGTGGGACGCATTCGACCTTGTTGATACAGTATCTCTCGAAAATCGTTTGTGTCAAAAACCATCAAATCCGCCTGATAGCCAGCTTTGAGTCTTCCGACATTTTTCATATCGAGTACTGCCGCTGCGCGGAACGTTAATCCCGCAAACACCTCGGCCGCAGATAGCTTTTCAAAAGTCGAAAGAATGGAAGCTTGAGTAAGCAAATCTCCCATAGGGGCACTGCCTGGATTCCAATCACTGGCGATAGCTAAGCTAGCTCCTGCATCCAAGAGCTTACGCGCTGGCGCAAAAGCACAGCCCAAACCCAAACTCGCACCTGGAAGCGCCACTGGAATGACCTCTGACTTGCTTAGCAGTTTAATTTCCGCTTCACCCGAAGCTTCCAAATGATCCACACTCATCGCCCCAATTTCGACAGCTAAGGCACTGCCACCTGTCGAAAACTGATCCCCATGAATGCTGATACCAAAGCCCATGGATTTAAGCACCTCTAGATAGGGTTTAGTCAAGCGGACGCTAAAGGCATTTTCTTCGACGAAGGCATCAAAGCGTTGGGCGAGGCCCTCTGCTTGAATTTGAGGCACTAGCTCATGCAAGATCATTTTGAGATACTTGCTCTCTCCCTCTTCGAAGTCCCTAGGTACGATATGTGCGGCCAAGCAAGTAGCGACAATATCCAGAGGAGACTTCTCGCTGGCTTTTTTGATCGCTCTAAGCTGGGTCAGCTCGTGCTCTACCGAAAGCCCATATCCACTTTTAATCTCTGCAGTCGTAACGCCCCAAGTGATCATCTCTTTGAGACGAGCAAGAATGTTATGAGACAACTGTTCTACTCCCGCAGTCCGCGTGTGCTGTACCGAGCTCCAGATTCCACCACCAGCCGCAGCGATTTCTTGATAAGTTTTACCACCGTTGCGCGCAGCGAAATCCATAGCTCGCGACCCTCCATAGCAAATATGGGTATGGGCGTCAACTAAACCAGGTAGAGCTATGGAAGGCCCGGAGATTCGTTCAATCGATTCCTCCCCTAGATTGTACTGCTTGATTAGGGATTCAAATTCACCGGTCGCAACAAGCTCCCCATTCTCAATCAGGACTCCGCCATCAGCAATTATTTCTAATTGCTCGTCCTGCAGAGCTCCTTTGAGGGGAAGCTTGTCTAGACCGATGAGTTGTGAAAAAGGGCCTAATAACTTCATATATCTAAACCAAATTCGGTGCTTTTTCGGCTGGCGATTTCATAGCCAGCGTCTTTGTGGCGAAATACGCCCATCGCAGGGTCAGTGTGAAGTACGCGTGATAAGCATTGATCTGCTCGCTCCGTTCCATCAGCGACGACCACCATACCTGCATGCTGGGAGTAACCAATACCAACTCCACCGCCATGGTGGAAGGAGACCCAAGTAGCGCCCCCACTGGTATTGCCCATGAGATTGAGCAGCGCCCAATCGGAAACCGCGTCGCTACCATCCAACATACCCTCTGTCTCGCGATTAGGAGAGGCTACGGAGCCACAATCCAAATGATCACGTCCGATTACGATCGGGGCTTTGACTTTACCAGAGCGAACGAGTTCATTGAAAATGAGGCCCGCCTTCTTGCGCTCCCCTAGTCCAAGCCAGCAGATGCGTGAAGGCAGACCTTGAAAGGCTACTTTTTCTTGTGCTTCCTTGAGCCATTTGATGAGATGCTTATTCTCAGGAAATGCTTCCATCAAAGCTCGATCCGTGGTATAAATATCTTCAGGATCTCCGGACATGGCGACCCAGCGGAAAGGTCCTTTTCCTTCGCAGAAAAGGGGACGAATATAAGCAGGAGTAAAGCCAGGGAAATCAAAAGCATTAGGTTCACCACCTTCGACAGCAAAGGCACGAATATTATTGCCGTAATCAAAGGTTACGCTTCCTCGCCTTTGCATCTCGAGCATAAAGCCTACGTGGCGCGCCATACTCTTTTTTGATCTCAGGATATAGGCCTGTGGATCTGACTCTTTTAAAGCCTGTGCTTCGGGCCAAGTCAAGCCGTGAGGGCGATAACCATTGAGTGGGTCGTGCGCAGAAGTTTGATCGGTCAAGATATCAGGAATGATGTTGTCCGCGAGCATGCGCTCAAGCACATCCCCGGCATCACCTACCAAACCGATTGAGATCGCTTCTCCTTTTTCTTTGGCCTCAAGCGCCCAACGAATAGCTTCCTCATAATCATAGGTCATCTTGTCGATATAGCGGGTTTTGATCCGCTTCTTGATCCTTTCTGGATCGACATCAACACCTAAGAAGGTAGCACCGGCCATAGTTGCAGCCAGAGGCTGAGCGCCTCCCATACCGCCTAGTCCAGCCGTTACGAGTAATTTATGCTTGAGGTCGCCATTGAAATGCTTCTCTCCGCAGGCGACAAAGGTCTCATAGGTTCCCTGTAGAATCCCCTGCGTACCGATATAAATCCAACTTCCTGCTGTCATCTGCCCGTACATCATGAGGCCGCGTTCGACGAGGTCGTTAAAATGATCCCAATTGGCCCATTGAGGTACGAGATTGGAGTTGGCAATCAAGACTCTTGGGGCTTGAGGATGGGTAGGGATAATACCAACTGGTTTACCCGATTGAACCAATAGACTTTGGTCATCCTCTAGTTTGAGGAGGCATTCGATGATCTTTTCGAGCGCAGCACGATTACGAGCGGCTTTACCAGTACCACCATACACTACAAAGTTGGCGGGATCTTCGGCTACTTCAGCATCTAGATTGTTGAGTAGCATCCGTAAAGGAGCCTCTGTCTGCCAGCTTTTGGCGTGTAGTTGAGGTCCTTGGGGAGCTTTATAATTGGGATGTTGAGCGTATGTCTCAATAAATTTCGAATAGCTCATCGTAGGGGCTATTGATTGATTGATTTTCTGCATGGAGATATGGAATCAATTCCTGAGTTTGAATGATGTTGAGTGCTTTTTCTATATCGTCGCCAAAGATGCGGTCTTCAGCGGCATGAGCAATACTTTTGCGCACTTGCGCGTGCATGGCCTCAATAATCGGACTCGATTTGAGGGGTGCTCTAAAATCAAAGGCTTGAGCGGCGCAGAGCAACTCTATGGCTAAGATCTTCTCTAGGTTATCAACGACTTTCAAGGCTTTGCGCCCGCCGATGGAACCCATACTAACATGATCTTCCTGTCCCATAGAAGTGGGAATACTATCCGCACTTGCAGGCATACAAAGACCTTTATTTTCACTGGCCAAAGCGGCCGAGGTATATTGTAAAATCATAAAGCCGGAATCGAGACCAGCCTTTTCGAGGAGCAAACGAGGCGTACCCTCGTATTTTCCTTCCAGCGATAGATAGGTCCTGCGGTCGGAGATATTGCCGATTTCGGAGGCCGCGAGGCAAGCATAATCTATGGGCAAAGCCAAAGGCTGCCCATGGAAGTTCCCCCCACTCACCGTCAAATCTCTAGAAAAGACGATCGGGTTATCCGTTACCGCATTGATTTCAATTTCGGTCGACTCTTTGAGATGGAGCCAAGCGTTGCGCGAAGCGCCATGTACCTGAGGGATGCACCGTAATGAATAAGGATCCTGCACCTTATCACAATCTTTATGCGCCTCCATGATCTCAGAACCACCCAAGAGGTGATAAATTCGATGAGCAACATGTAGATTACCTTTATAGGGCCGTAATTGATGCAATCCTTGGTAAAAAGGCATTTGTGAGCCTTGGAGGCCTTCAATCATCATCGCGCCGATGATATCGGCATGATTGAGACAATTATGAAGCTTGGCAACCAATTGGACCGCATGAGCCGCAATGAACTGGGTACCATTGATCAAACCGAGGCCGTCCTTGGCGGATAAAGTAACAGGCGCTAAATCAAACTTTTGCAATACCTTAGCACTCGCTTGCCATTGATCCTCATGCCAAAGCTTGCCTTCGCCTAATAGCGGTAGAAACAGATGGGAAAGCGGCGCTAAATCACCAGAAGCCCCAACCGAACCCTGCTCAGGTACATAGGAAACGATACCCGTTTGAATATGCCAAACGATGCGCTCGATCACATTGAGGGAGACCCCAGAATAGCCCTGCGCCAAGGCGTGTACTTTGAGGATCATCATAATACGAGCCAGATCGGTAGAGATCGGATTGCCTACTCCCACACTATGGCTCAACAATATTTTGCGCTGGAGGAGAACGGTATTTTCTGGTGATATGCGCGTGTTGCAAAGGGGGCCAAAACCCGTATTGATACCGTAAACACTCTTATCTCCAGCCGCCATCACATCCACTTCGGTAGCTGAAGCAGAGATTTTATGTCGAGCTTCTTTATCCAAAACCCCTTCGATATCACCCGACAATATTTGTTGGATGATGCCGACTGTCAGAGTATCTATGCCGTAGCGAAAGCTCATGGGAAGATCCGAATTATTGATTGAGTGATTCATTGCAGGCTTGAATCCATTAGGAAATACTTGGCTCATTCGACAATTCTATTGTTCATCTAATCAACAATAATTAACTGATACTTTCCAATACTTATTTTTTGCTATTTTGATGCCCATGGAGCATCAGATAGAATGGAGACATTATCGCTATTTCTTAGCAGTAGCAGAGGAGCTGCATTTTCGCCGCGCTGCGGAACGCTTATTCATCACCCAACCCGGGCTGAGTCGTCAAATTGCACAGCTCGAAGAACGTCTGGGGGTAAAATTATTTGAGCGAGACAAGCGTAAAGTCAAGCTTACCCCAGCTGGTGAATACTTGCAGCAGGAGATCAGTTTTATCGATCGGCACCTAGACTTAACCCGTAAAAATCTACGGCTCATCCATCAAGGAGTACAAGGCGAAATCAAAGTCGGTTTTATCGGCACAGCCATGCAGGCGGTTATTCCCAACCTATTGGCCAGGCTAAATGAGGCCTATCCCTTGATTCATGCCAGTTTAGAGGAGATGTCGATCGGTGAGCAGGTCGCAGCGATACGCGAAGACAAATTGGACATTGGCTTTGTGCGCTTGGCCTCAGCTCCAGATGGTCTGGAGATGCGGACAGTTGAGGAAGATACTTTCTCAGTCGTCATTCCTAAGGATCATAAGCTATCAGAGGACAATTTCCAATCTCTGGCTCAGCTAAGCGAGGAGCCCTTCATCCTTTTCTCGGTAGAGTATAGCCCAATTTACTACGACAAAATCGTCAGTATTTGCGAGGATCATGGCTTCAGCCCTAAAATCTCTCACAAATCCGTGCATGCTCAGACGATCTTCCGGCTGGTAGAAAAGAAGTTAGGCTTAGCCATCGTTCCCACCTCTTTACAGCATGGTTTTGATCTCGATGTAAAGTTTATTGAATTGAAAAATATCCGACAAAAGGCTGTACTTTCGATTCTATGGAAGGCCAAGCATCGTAATCCTAGTTTGGACCACATGCTGGCTTTGTTATAAGCAATTTCATTATGCTCACACAACATCCCTTTGGTCAATCCCAACTTAGTACGACACGCCTTGGCCTCGGTATGGCGGCTTTGGGTCGTCCCGGTTATATCAATTTGGGCCATGCAGATGACTTAAATCGCAACTATGCAGTCGAAGCTATGGAGCAAAAGGCCCATCATGTGCTACAATACGCTTGGGAGCAAGGGATTCGCTACTTCGATACCGCCCGTTCTTATGGCAAAGGAGAGTTATTTTTGGGCAACTGGCTTCGCCGAACGTCTCTCCCCCATGACGCAGTCATGATTGGTTCTAAGTGGGGATATACCTATACCGCTGATTGGGCCATAGAGGCTGAGAAGCACGAAGTGAAAGAGCACAGTCTGCCTGTACTCGACCGGCAATGGCAGGAAACCCAAGCGACTTTGGGAGAGTACCTAGACCTCTATCAAATTCACTCCGCTACGCTTGAAAGTGGGGTGTTGAACAATCCAGAAGTACTAAACCGTTTAGCGGAGTTAAAATCCCAAGGAAGCTTGATCGGTTTATCGCTCAGTGGGAGCAATCAGGGAGAAGTGTTGCGCGCAGCGATGACCATCAAAATCGACGGCATCGCTCTATTTGATTCAGTGCAAGCCACTTACAACTTACTTGAGCCATCGGCTGGAGAGATTTTGCAAGAAGCACATTATGCCGGTATGGGCGTGATTATCAAAGAAGCCCTAGCCAATGGCAGGCTCACGAGTCGCAATCCAGATCCAGTATTAGCGCCTTTGCGGGAGGAGGCTGCTGCGCAGAATGTAGGGATTGATGCTTTGGCCTTGGCAGCAGTATTAGCCCAACCTTGGGCAGATGTGGTCCTAAGTGGAGCGGCAACCATAGAGCATTTGAGTTCAAATTTGCAGGCTATTGACATTGCTTGGCATGAGGTCTTCGACGAACGATTCCAATCGTTGCGCGAAGCGCCAGAAAAATACTGGCAGACCCGTAAGGAATTGCACTGGAACTAGTCCACCGCCTCATAAGTCACAAAAGCAAAACGCTTTCCATCAGGCGACCATGAGGGCACATTGATTGTTCCTTGCCCACCCGTAAATTGACAGAGAGTCCGGATTTCTTTTGTGTCTAAGTCGTAAAGTCTCAAAACCACATCCTTCATAGGCGGATGCTGGGAGCCTTGATCCTTGAGATAAGAAATATAAACCAGATACTTGCCATCAGGCGAGGGATGCGGAAACCAATTAGAATAAGCATCATCCGTTAGCTGTTCTTGCTCACTGCCATCGGCAAGCATGCGCCAGAGCTCCATTTTGCCAGAAGCCATGGAATTGTAGTAGATGTACTTACCATCAGGAGAATA
>CAZHOC010000018.1:14694-17222 GCA_964534295.1 uncultured Bacteroidia bacterium
AATAATCGGGCCCATCGTCCAAACCAGGGCTATCGGTCAACTGGCTTTCTTCACCACCATCAACAGAAATCGTATAAATATTATAGTCGCCCTCTCTCTTAGCGACATAGGCTAGGGTTTGACCGTCTGGCGACCAACCATGCCAATAAGAAGGAGCCAAAGGAGTAATCAACCTAGGTACCCCACCATCAGCCGAAACAATATAAATTCTTGAATTGCCGCCATCTGTTTTGACAGTTGGGTCATTATGGCTGATTACCAATTCCTTACCATCAGGAGAAAAGCCATGATCGTTATTACAGCGATTTACAAAATCCGTATCTACAGGCTGCAGACTATCTCGCCCAAAATAGTAGCGGTACAGCAAGCCGCCTTGATTGATCAGCAAATAATCTCCGTCTCGAGACCAATTAGGGGCTTCAAAATGCGCCTTGGCCTCATAGACGATCTCTCGCTTATTTGACTCTATATCAAATACTTCTAAATGAGAAATGAGCGATTGCTCTTGAGCTTCAAGCATGATACAAAAGGCTAAACTGAAAATTAACAGGCAAATGGATCGCATAGGTTCTCAACTTTAGTTCAAGATAATGAGGACAAGCTGTTGGTAACAAAAAGCATTCAGATTGAGCAAGTTGAGCGTTCTGCGCAGCAGCTATCTCAGCCCAAGACGGATTGTAAATGCTTACTCACAAAATCCACCTCAGACTCTGGAAAACCATGTGCTACCAGTGGCGCTTTTACTCCCGCTTTCTGGGCCTGCTCTACAAAGAAATCAAAAGGCACCACGCCCCTACCTGGACCAACAAAAGCACCTTCTGGACTACGGTCTTTGCCATGGAGCTGAGCAATATGGGGAGCAAGCCGTTCGTAGCCTTCAGTGATGAGAGATTTTACCTTTTCGACCGGAGCGACATCAAATAAATTAGCCGGGTCTAAAATAATCTTGATACGCTCTCCCAACTGTTCGATGAGTTTTTGGGCCTTGGCGCTGGTATTGATCACATTACCGAGCTCGATTTCGACCCCGAGGTATACATCATACTTTTCAGCAATGGCGACGAGCTTTTCCATCTCTTGACTCATGTCGCTCCATGCAGAGGCAGTATCATTGTCGGGATGATACTCCCATTGATTGGTCGGATGATAACTCCCCGTACAAAGGGTCAAAAGATTGGTCCCCATAGCTTTGGCGTGCTCCGCCAATACGGCCATTCGTCGCACCCCAGCAGCTCTTTCATTAGGATCAGCATGCAGCATATTATAAGTCCCAGAAAGTCCTGATATCGTCAAGCCGGTTACTTCTCTAGCGGCGATTACGGCGGCCACATCTGCTTCGCTGATAGCCTCTGGCATGGGCACCAAACCTGAGCAAATCATATTGTATTGTAGCGTCTCAAAGCCTTTGTCTTTAGCAGATTGGAAGACTTCTAATACGCTAGGACGGTCAAAAGTGCGGGCAAAGATGCCAAGTTGAGTCATGGATTTTGGCTTAGGTTGTTTAGGGTTTACTCCCGATCCCGATGGTCGGGATGCGGGAGCGCTGAACGCTTATCTCTAGGCTGCGGCATACAAGCGTGCATCTACAGTCTGCTAAAGATAATAAGCTCAATCCACTAAACCCTCCCGAAAAGCAATCCGCACCAAATCAGCCACATTGCGGGCTTCCAGCTTTTTGAGTAGGGTCTTGCGATGACTGTCGATGGTTTGAGAAGAGAGAAATAGTTGCTCGGCAATCTCTTTGCTGGTGTTGCCTTCGGCCAAGAGTTTGAGCACTTCGATCTCACGATCGGAAAGGGTGGAAAGCAAGCGAACAGAGGCAGCGGGCGTAATTTTGACTTGCTCCGGGGCAAGCAAGCTCTCAGTCAACAAACTAGAGTAAAATCGCCCTCCATTGAGCACACTGCCTATTCCTTGTAAAAACTCTTGCTTGCTGCTGTTTTTGAGCATAAAGCCTTGCGCACCTTCTTGCATCACTTTTTGCACTACGGCTTTTTCGCTATGCATACTGAGGATCATAATGGGTAGATCAGGCAGTTTTGGCCGTAAGTTTTTGAGTGCACTCAGTCCATCCATGATGGGCATATCCAAATCCATTAGGAGCATATCTGGCGCGAGGGCTGGCACTTGCTCCACAGCGGCAAGACCATTTTGGAGTTTGGCGACAATTTCAAAACCTTCCTCCTCTTCGAGCATTTGTTGCAGGCCCGCCGCAAAAAGTTGATGGTCATCTACGATGACGATGCGTTTGTTCATGAGAGTGGGATTTGAGAGAGGGCGCGGGTACCGCCATTTTCAGCACTTTCAAAGCGCAGTTTACCGCCGATGGCTTGCATGCGCGTCCGCATATTGTCGAGTCCGAGTCCTTGGGAGATAAGACTAGGATCAAAACCTTTGCCATTGTCTTCGATGGAGAGCGTGAGGGTGTCTTTGGTACTGCTTAGCAGAACGTCTATCTCCGTTGCCTCAGCGTGCTTGAGTACATTGTTGAGCTGTTCTTGGGCGACACGGTAGAGTCCAAGGCTTAC
>CAZHOC010000019.1:0-17014 GCA_964534295.1 uncultured Bacteroidia bacterium
CGGCAAGCCGAGGATTCTCGGCGATCACGAAGCCGCCATCAAAGCCGTCGCTTTCAAGTAGCACTGTAAAGGGGCAGCACCACATTACAAGAGTAAGGACCAGGAATTAACGACTGCCGGTAAACAGTCGGTTTGCATTTAGCCGAGCCTTGTCAGCCTTACAACAATTCAAATATCCGTAATAAATTTTTATTATTTATTACGATAAAACGGATTTTATTTCATTTCGCTTTTAAGTGCTTATTTGCTTTATTTCTTCAAAATATCCCCCTCATGAGACTGAGCCCGCTTTTAATACCAATTTTCGTACTACTTTCGTGTAAGTCACAACATACTGCCGTCAGCGAAGAGAATCCCAATCCTCCTCAAAAGGTTGAAATCGCCGATATACAGCTCGCGGATTCGACTCAGGTGCCACCTGCAGTCCTTGTCAAAAAAGCTAAAGGAGAAGCCTCTTCCCCCTTGCGACTAAGCGAATTGCACCTCGAAGTCAAAGTGGTCGGTAATCTCGCCACTACGACAATGGACATGCTTTATGCCAACGATACCGATCGTGTGATGGAGGGTCAATTGTATTTCCCGCTGGGCCCAGGCCAGACAGTATCTCGCTTCGCTTTAGACGTCAACGGCAAGCTGAGAGAAGGGGTGGTAGTAGAGAAAACCAAAGGCCGGGAAGCTTATGAAAACACCATTCGTCAGCAAATCGATCCGGGTTTGTTAGAATGGACTGTTGGACAAAATTTTAAAGCTCGCATCTATCCTATCCCAGCCAATGGTTACAAAAGATTGGTAGTTGCTTACGAACAAGAGCTGCTCCCTCGCAGCAAGGGCTATCAGTACCTTTTACCGATGCATTTTCGGGAAGCAGTAGACAGCTTTAGCGTCTCGGTGCAAGTATTTCAGCAAGAGGTAAAACCTGAATTGCAGGAAAATGAGTTGGATAATCTCGTCTTTGAGGACTGGCAGGAAAACTATCAAGCCTTCAAAGCATACTCGGATTATCTTCCTAATCGTAGTCTAGGTTTTCTCGTTCCGCAAGCGGAAAAAGTACAAAGGGTGATGATTGAGGAGCAGGAAGGGGAATGGTGGTTTTATGCCAACCTACGGCCAGAGCAATACGTTCGGCAGAAGGCCAAACCCAAAAACATTCACCTAATCTGGGATGCTTCACACTCCGGACGAGATCGCGATATCGCCAAAGAGCTAGCCATACTGGATCGATATTTTAGTTGGGTAGGAAATACCTCCACCAGTTTGCACATACTCCGCAATAAGCTAGAGGCAGGACCTACTTTTCGTATCAAGGAGGGAGATTGGTCTGAATTGAGGGCTCAACTTTCGAGTCTGCCCTTTGACGGAGCCAGCAATCTGGGGGAGATAGATATCAAGCCGCTGATAGGCGATGAAGTCATCCTCATTAGCGACGGACTCCATACCTTCGGTGAAGATGATTTTTCTCCCAAGTCTACTCCCCCGCTCTACATAATCAATACCAGTGCTCTTGCTGATTACAGTCGCCTCGCTTTCTGCGCTCAAGCTACAGGAGGACGTTTTATCAATGCATTGGGGATGAATGCGGATGCAGTAGCCAAGAGCCTTCGCAATCAAAATTATCAGTTCTTAGGACTAGAAGTATTGGAGGGTGTAGTAGAAGATCGCTGGCCTAGGCTGGCTCGTAATGTGGATGGAGCCTTTGGCCTAGCCGGTAAGCTACTTTCCCGTCAGGCCAAGGTACAAGTAGACTTTGGGTTTAAAGGAGGCAAAGGGAGTAGTGACGAATTGCTTTATCGAGACACTTTGGAGCTCGATTTCAACCAACATGGTAGTACTACAGGATTAGTTCCTCGCATTTGGGCGCAAAAGAAGCTCGCCGAGTTGGACATGTACTATGAGGAGAAGCAAGAGGAGATTATGAGCCTCGCTCAACGCTTTGGTATCGTGACTCGCAATAGCTCACTCATAGTTTTGGATCGGGTTGAGGATTATGTCCAATACGAAATTGAGCCTCCTGCCGAGCTAAGAGCCGCTTATAATGCCGCTATCGCCGAGAAGAAAGAGCAGAAAAAAGTACAGCTATTTGCCCATTTAGATCAAGTGGCAGAAGATTATGCAATACGTAAAGCCTGGTGGGAGCGTGAGTTTAAAGTTCCCAAGAATCCATTTCAAGTCGCCGATAGTTCTCGTAGTCGAGAAGAGGAGGCTGAAGATGATTATGAGTACGGATATGCAGAACCCATGGAAGAGCAGGTGAGTATGGCAGATGCATTTGCAGAGGAAGATGCTGATGAAGCACCTGCACGAGCACAAGAAAAACTAAAAAAATCTGAAGAGGCCGACAAAGACAAAGGAGGCGAAATCGTGCTCAACAAATGGGATCCACAAACCCCTTATATCAAATTGCTCAAAACCGTTGCTAGTGATTCGATCTACGCGGCTTATCTCCGTCTCAAAGAACAATACATAGACCAACCTTCCTTTTTCCTAGATGTGGGACAGTTTTTTTACAATCAGGAAAAGCCAAGGCTTGCCTTGCGGATCCTTTCCAATTTGGCAGAGCTTGAGCTAGAAAATCACGAATTGTTAAGAGCTTTAGCCTATAAATTACAAGCAGAAAAAGCGCCGAAGGAAGCAAAATTGGTCTACGAAAAAGTGCTCAAAATCAGGCCTGAGGAGCCTCAATCTTGGCGGGATCTAGCTTTGCTGAACGCTCAACTCGGGGAGGATCAGGCAGCGGTAGACGGCCTTTGGGAGGTAGTAAAACGAGACTGGCCGGGGCGATATCCCGAGATCAGTGTGCTCGCCGCTCAGGAGATGAATGCTATCATTGCGCGAAGCGGCAAAAAACTCAAGACTAGTCATATCGACGAACGACTCAGAGATCCCCTAGCTACCGATGTTCGGGTGGTGCTCAATTGGGACGCTAATGAAGTAGATATGGACCTCTGGGTGATCGATCCAAGGGGGGAGAAGTGCTACTACGCCCACAACCGTACTCAAGTGGGAGGTTGGCTTTCAGCAGATTTTACCGGAGGCTATGGCCCCGAGGAGTTTTGGTTGCGCAAAGCAATTCCTGGTACTTACCAAGTACAGGTCAACTATTATGGCAGTTGCCAACAACGTATCGCCGGTCCTACCAATATTCGTGTGGAGATGATCACCAATTATGGTCGTCCTAATGAAGAGCGACAAGAAACCGTCATGCGACTTGGAGATGTACAAGAGGTGATCACGGTGGGTGAGTTTCGCTATTAAGTAGAAAGTATTTAGTACAAAGTATTAAGTATTGGGAAAACAGTCTTCTGGGATCTTATTGGCATTTTTTACCCATCTCCCTACTTAATACTTTCTACTTAATACTAAATCTGGTTCGGCAAAGGTGCCGAACCAGATTTGTTTTATCGTTGTACGAGGCTAAACCAGTTGCCGCTATTGTCTTTGAAGAGAGCCTCGTAACCATACTCTCGCTGGGTAGGTGGCGCGATAAACTCCACGCCTTTGGCGCTGAGCTCTTCATAAGTAGCGACCACATCAGGCGTATTGAAAATACCGGTACCAAAAGCTCCGCGAGATAGTAGACCGCGCATGGCTTCAGCGTCTTCTTCCGTCAAAAAGGGGCTGGGCATGATGGGCATGAGGACAATTTCGATTTCAGGTTGGTCCTTCGGTCCAACGCTTAACCAACGAAAGCCTTCTCCCATAGTCGCATCGCTCCGCACCTCAAAGCCTAATTTATCGACATAAAACTCCTTTGCTTCGTCTTGATTGTTGACGTAAAATGTGGCGTGTGATAATTTGTTGATCATAACTTATTCCTTTTATGTGATTGCTTGATGCAAGCAAATTAGGCGTTCTCCGAAGGAGAGACTTCTTGAAAATTGCTATTCTGTTTTTAGGATTACTCCCGATAGCTATGCGGGAGCGCGGAACGCTCATCCCTCATCGAATCTGTAATCGTTTCTCATCCGCATGATAAGCCGCAAATATGCCAATGCCTCCTTCCAGATTACTAAAAATCGTGTAGGGCTCACTAAAGGCCAAATCCACATTACGGTTTTGACGCAGATCGCGCATATAGCGATAATAGTTTTCGTCTACATGAAGCAAAGCAACCACCAAGCTATCGCCGGGCATACGAGGAGGGCGGACACCGTTGAGTTCGCGGGCGACATTTTGCAAATCACCAGTGGGCCCAACTACTGCTTGCCCGTCGAAATCATCATCTACCAAATAGTCTGGATCTACTGAGAGGCCCTGCCAACGAAAAAACCAAGGATCACTATTGACAAAAAACTGCATGCTCGGAATAATCTTACCAATGACCCGATAATAATTTACCTCTCCAGCGGGATCTTGCCAGCGCGTCTGGCAAAAGAAATCAGGAAAAGGGTCGCCATCCTCAATCACAGAGTCTAGTAGGATAGTAAACTGCTGGGGAGCCGTGGGAATTTGGCAAATACCGCTTACTGCGGGGAAATCTGGATGCTGGATGTTTAAGGCGAAGGAGTCCGAAGGACTGAGAAAACCTAGGGGCGGGATTGTGCTGTAGAGAGATTGTTCGGCATCAAATGTGAGTTCGACCTCTTGCCCTTTTTGGAGGTTTTTAATTTTTACGATCGCATCCGGGACGATAAAATCGCTAGCATCCAGCCCACCAGAGCTACCTACGGTCTGATTTTGGGAGAGCCTAAGTTGCAATGCATGCTGATCAGGACTGAGAAAACAACTGACCACCAATTGAGACTTTGCGCTCAGATCTATATCCACTAATCGTTGACAGGAAGAAGTGATCAGCGATATCAGGATTGTGTAAAAAACATATTTGAAGGAATGCATAGATTTAAAGGTTAAAAACTGAAGTTGAAGCTGACGGAAGGGGTGAGGAAAAAGAGGCTGTTTTCCTGCAGGCGAAGGCGTTGGGTGCCGGTTTGTGGGTTGATTTCCTCCTGCAGCAAATAAAAACTAGGATTGAGGCGATTGTAGAGATTATAGGCACCTACTTCCCAATAGTAAGTCCAATCCCATCGTCGCTGCTTAGGCTTTGCCTTGATCTTGAGGCTAGCATCGAGGCGATGATAAAGCGGACTACGAAATTCATCCAATTGACTAAACTGAAAATAGGGATCAGGCTGAGCGTTTGCTCCCAAACCGAGGAATTGAACCTCTTCATGCCCACTCAGGTAGGCTTGGGACAAAGGTAGCGGGAAAGGATTACCCGTAGCAAAGCTCCAGCCTGCGTTCAATTCTAAGCGTTCCGTGAAACGGTGCTGATAAAGAAAGGCCAAAGAATGTCGGCGATCAAAACGCGGTGCAAAGGCCTCCCCCCGATTGCGCTCAACAAAAAGAAACTGCGTATTGGACCAAGTATAGCTAAGGCTCATCTGATAGCGAGGGCGCTTGAGGCTAGCAAAGATCTCTAAGCCATATGACTCCCCTTCCCCTTGCGTAACGAGTCTTTGCCAATCGAGCCTTTCAATCTCTAAATTGTACAGATCTAAGTCAAAAAAACTCCCTCCTTCCCGATAACCGATGATATTATCCATCCGCTTATAGTAGAGCTCCGTCATAATACTGAGCCCCCATGCTGGGTAACGCTGCCCCCAAGCCAAGGTAAATTGCCAACTTTCTTGGGGATTGATGTTGGGTGTACTGGGCACCCAAACGTCAATCGGCAAAGCAAGGCCTGAATTGGAAATCTGATGAATGTACTGGGCCATGCGCGTGGCCGAAGCTTCTAATTGATGATTAGCTGCTGGCTGGAACTGTAACTTCAAGCGAGGTTCGGGATTAGCCCAAAATTCTCCTTCCACTGTATAGGCACTCAAACGCAAACCCATCTCCAAGTTAAAGCGAGGACTGAGCTGCCAGCGGTCTTCAAGGTAAAGCGCTGCTTCTTGGGTGTAGTAGCGTTCGTTTTCTTTGACATCGAGATCAAAGCGTTGGGTAGTATTACCAAAGTTTTCACGGAAAGCTCGCAAGCGATTAGGGGTGAAAATATGTTGGAAAAGAATTCCCCCAATTCGCACTTCGTGTTTGGCGTTTGGATACCAATAAAAATCATGCTTAAGCGCCACATCAAACATTTCAGAGCCTGAACTCAGGCGTTGAAGGCCTATTATTTCCCCCCTTTGATCCTTACTACGATTGAAGAGACGCACTCCATAATTGGTGGCAAAAAGCGAAGTATTCATAAAGGCCTTGGGGGAGATCACTCGGTTCCAACGCAATGTCCCACTGAGGTTTTGCCAACTAAAACCTGTACGCATTTGGTCTTTATCATCATTGCGGGCCATTCTCTCTATGATCCCATAGCGATCCCAACTGCTGTAAAGACTCAAGCTCAGCTTATCCTTGGAGCTCGCATTGTAGGTCATTTTGGCATTGTAGTCGTGAAAAAAGAAAAAGGGATCAGTCTCCGAAGCTCTCACTTTGATGAAGGGCCGCACCAATAAATCCCAATAAGTACGCCTTGCCGAAAGCAATAAGGAGCCCTTTTTATTGAGAATAGGTCCCCCGATAGTCAGGCGAGAAGAGGTAATCCCGATAGCCCCATCTACTCCCCACTTTTCCTTGCTACCTTCCCGTGTAGTCACTGCGACTACGGAAGAAAGTCGACCGCCATAGTGCGCAGGGAAACCTCCTTTGATAAACTCTACATTTTGGACTGCATCCCCATTAAAAACAGAGAAAAAGCCAAAAAGGTGATTGACATTGTAGATAGGCGCTTCGTCTAGGAGGATTAAATTCTGATCCCCATTACCACCACGCACGAAGAGTCCACTATTGCCATCATTGGCGCGCTGCACTCCGGGTAGATATTGAAGGGCTTTGACTACATCACGCTCTCCTAGAAAAGTAGGAACCGATTTGATATACTCAGGTCCTAGTACCATGCGGCCAGCATCCGCTATTTCTATCATGGATTCAGCCTCAATTTGTACTGCTTCTAGCGCTAAGTCCTTAGGTTTAAGATTGAGCTCCAAGGGGGCTTCGGGCATTTCACTGACACATAAAGTATCCATCTTATAGCCCAGGTGACTAATCTGGAGCTTGACGGGTAAACGCTCGACCATCAGGGAGAAATAGCCGTATTGATTGGCCACTGCTCCGCGCCTGCTACCCAAGATCATGATCCGGGCGTAGGGTAAAGGTTCGAGGCTTTCCTGCTCACGAATGAAGCCATTGAGGGTTTTAGCGTTCTGCGCAGCAGGCCTATAAATCACAATCTGACTCCCCACCATACGAAAGGCAAAACCACTACTTTTGAACCATACTTTTAGGACTGCTTCTAGGCTTTTAGCGGGAGTTTTGATTTGCACTTGCTTGCCCTTGGGCAGGATTTGTGGATCGTAGGAAAAGCGTATGGGTAGTTGTTCTTCGATAGCCTTGAGCGCTTCTTCCAAAGGCATAGGTTCGAGGGTAAAGTTGATAGGTTCTTTGAGCCAATCTTTGCTTTGGGCCCATAAAGTAGGCGGGGAACAGCAGAGCCAGAGACTCAGCCAAAGACTTATTTTGAGAATAGATATAACTTGAGTTTTCATGTTGATTTCTTTCATTGAGACTGCTTCGCAGAACGCATAGCTCTACCAGCGAGTCTTTTGACACGATACTTTCCCCTTCTCATGCACCAGAGAAAGGCCTTGATTGTTTAGCGTAATTTGAGTTGGGTGCCTAACGCGGCTCCACTTCTACTTGAAAAATGAGTCTAATAACCTCCAGCACCTCCGTTAAGGATTCATCTGTAAATCGAGCCGTCAAGCGGGCGTCTCCCGGACTACCTCTCACTGCTAAGCCTGTTTGGTAATAGCGTTCGAGGGACTCGAGCACCTCAGCCAAAGCTGCGTTTTCAAAACGCAGCTCCCCTCTTTGCCAAGCATCATAATTGGGGTTTGGGGGTATTTCACTTAGCTCCCTAGCTACTAGACGTGCACTTTGACCAGCAGCTAGCTGAACGCTATCCTCAGCCACTACGCGTACCAAACCTTCTGCTACGTCAACCTGAGCAATAGAGTCTCCTTCATAGTCTCTGACACTAAAACTAGTCCCCAAGACGCGCACACTAAGCTTAGGACCTTGAATCTGGAAAGGGCGATTGGGGTCCTTAGCGACCTCAAACCAAGCTTCTCCCTCAAGCTTTACGGGACGATCTACCCCAAAGCGATTTGGATATTGCAAGCTACTGCCCTGCCGCAATATCACTTCGCTACCGTCAGGCAGTAAGACGGTTTGCTTTGTATTGGTCGCCATGACCTTTTGCCAGGAGATAGCCGGCGGTTGCAGATAAATCCAAAAGGCAGCCGAAATCCCAACCAAAAGGGCAATCATCGCCGCCCAAGCAAAAGCAGTTTTTTGCCATAGAGGACGAGGCGTAGACTCCAATGGCAAGGATAATCGGTCCGCAACTTTTGGCCAGTCTTGCTGGCTATCAAAATCATACTCAGTCAGCTGGGTCTGACTATGATTCCAAATTTTGACTAGCTCTTGATACCAAGCTTCATGCTGCTCCTCGGCCTGGCGCCATTGTAGTAGCGCCTCCGCTTGTGAGACGCTCGCACTGGCAGTGAGATCGGCGGCGATTAAATCCCAAGGAATATTTGCTTGTTCTGCTGGACTCATTTGGGGGGATAACAATTCAAGCGGGCTCGACCCTTATCCGGCCTGAAAAAAATTTCAATTTTTTGGTCTTTTGGCTTTACTGCTTCGCAGAACGCTTATATCGGCGCGGTATGCATGCGCGCACCTACCGGCTCCTGTCCTTCATTTCGAATGAGCGCAGCGAAGAGAAATCTCCTAGAGTGCAAGGAGTAAATACGTTTGGGAGTCAAGGAGATTTCTCGTCGCTTTAGCAGGCTCTGTCGAAAAAAACAGGGAGTCGAAATGCCGGATCAGAGATTATGAAAGGGCCACCAAAGCAGCAGGAATAGCGGACCTAGCTTTTGGCGTAGGAGCTTGAGTGCCTTGCTGATTTGCACCTCGACCGTTTTGGGACTGATGCCCATGCGTTGAGCGATTTCTTGATAGCTAAGCCCTTCTTCTCGACTCAAAATGAAGGCTTCTCGGCAGCGATCTGGTAGGGCCGCAATCGCTTCTCGGATACGCTCTTCTAGCTCAAAAGCTTCTAATACTTCTTCCGGAGAACCAGACCACTCGGGCCGTAGGCCTTGGTGATGCGCCTGATAGTCTTGCCTGACTTTTTGATGCTTAAGATGATTGAGACAAGCGTTCCGCACGGCGGTATACAAAAAAGCCCCCAGAGGATTGTCTGCCACTAGCTTGGATCGATTTTCCCATAGCTTCACAAAAACGCCTTGCACCAAATCTCGCGCTTCGTCGGGATCGGTGAGGTAGCGCATCGCATAACGACAAAGACGGCCATACCATTGATGAAATAAGCTTTCGAAGGCGTTGCTATCGCCTTCAATAATGGCAAGAGTGGGAATAGACATGCTGTGCTGAAATAAGGATGAAGGCTTTATTCTTCACCGACGAAGCGATTGATAAAGCAATGTGGAATGAATTGCCTAGGTTGTTTTTGGACTTGCTCTCGCTGCTTGAGATAGAATTTGCGATATTGAGAAGGACTCATTCCTACCTCTCGTTTGAAAAGCGAACTAAAAGAACCAGGGCTTTCAAATCCTGTCAGGTAACAGATTTCGCTCACGCTTAGTTTATTTTCGCGTAAAGATTCTTTGGCGTGATCGATGCGGCGGCGAAGAAGATATTGATGAGGAGTGATGCGGTAAGTCTTCTTAAATACCCGCAAGAAATGATATTTGGATAGATAGGCCTCTTGAGACAAACGCTTGAGATCAAGCGGTTCGCCAAAGGTATCGTCTATGTATCGCTTAGCGCGAACGATCTTTTGGGTGCGAGTCAGCGACATCTTACTGCAGTTTCTTTTTGCCCTCCTCGCTGATCGCCATTTTCGGATTACGTTTCATGGTCTTGATAAAACGCGCTTGTCTAAACCTAAGGGCTGACCAATCTGCGTCTATGGCGATCTGACGAACTCCTTCAAATCCTTGCTCGCCCACGAAAGACCAGTCCATGTCGCGATTGATATCTGACTGATACTTTTTAGAACTTTTCTTAGGATAGGCGATCCAAAGCTGCGGATCGTTTTCGGAGAATTTACCTTTTAGCGAAGCTAAAGTTTCTTTGAGTTGATTTACGCTTTCAGCGAATGTCAAAACGTATTCATACTTTTCGCCAGCTTTCATTTCGGTAATTACTTCGCAGAGAGGTTCCATCTCTGCCATATTAGGCTGGAAGGATATAGGCGCAAAAAGGACCAGAATACGCTTCTGGTCCTTGAAATTCATTTTTTTAAAGATGGGATTCATCAGTCTGCAAAGTTAAAGGAGGCCTCCTGCTTCCCAACCATGACTTTGAATTCACCAGCTTCAGTAATCCATTTACCATCAGTGCCCCAAAATGCTAGTTGAGTAGGCTCAATAATAAAGGTAAGGGTTCTAGATTCTCCGGGCAAGAGGGTGATTTTGCGGAAATCACGCAATTTTTTGTTTGGCGGACTCACTGAGGCATACATATCTTGAGTATAAAGTTGGACTACTTCTCGGCCCATGCGCTTTCCGGTATTTTTGACGGTGATTTGCACCTTGAGCTTATCGTTCGCTGCAAGCGTAGTACGATCTAGGGTCAAATCAGAATACTCAAAAGTGGTATAGCTAAGTCCGAAACCAAATTCATACTGCGGAAAAAAGGCACTCGGCCCAAAGTCATTGCCAATCTTCTCGGTGCCCTTATGGTCATAAAGAGAGAGATCGTTCGCGTAGCGAGGATAAGTATAAGGCAGGCGTCCCTCGGGATTGTGATCACCAAAAACGATCTCTGCCAAGGCAGGACCACCTTCATCACCAGGTTGGTAGCACTGGATCACCCCACCTACCATTGGCTCGATTTCACGGATAATGCGAGGGCGTCCTTCGAGCAAGACCAAAATGATAGGCTTGCCCGTACCCGCTAGGCCTTTGACTAGGTCTAGTTGCGCATCGCTCAAATCTAAATCGTCGATATCACCGGGCTTTTCGGTAGCAGGAGTCTCACCGACACAAACCATGATGGCGTCAACAGTCGCAGCCGCGGCGATGGCATCATCCAAATTGACGAGCTCATTCACAGTCGCACCCTCCACAAAACTAACCTTAGCAGCGCCTATTTCACGTTGAATCGCTTCTAGAATGGTGAGCTTACCTGGAGTTTTGAAATCATAAGTCGGGTGATTGCCTTGCCATGTACGGCTCCATGCTCCGTTGAGCATTGTATGAGAATTCGCGGCAGGGCCGGTGATCAAGATTTTTTTACTCTTGTCAAGCGGCAATAGATTGCCTTCGTTCTTCAACAAAGTGATGGACTCTAGCGCCGCTTGGCGCGCGATGGCAGCATGTTCTTCGGAAGCAAACTTGGGATAATCATCAAAGTCAAAGACGATTTTGTCAAACAGCCCAAAGTCATACTTAATCTTTAAAATACGTCTTACCGCCTCATCGATGCGAGACATCGGCCCTTCTCATTCCTCGACTAGTTCTGCTAGAAGTTTTGGAAAGTCCAAAGTTACGGGCACCATACTCATATCTACTCCTGCGTTAACTGCTAGCTTGGTAGCTTCTTTTTCCGTGGCCGCCACTTTATGGCGAGTGTGTAGAAGGATGATATCCTCCCAATCGGAAACGGCCAGACCTTCGAAGCCTAATTCGTCGCGGAGAATCGTCTTTAGGAGATAAGTATTGATATGGGTCGGAATACCATTGATCTCCGCTGAGTTGATCATAATGGTATGCGCACCAGCGTCTACGGCAGCTTGAAAAGGAGGCAAAAAGATTTCTCGCAGCATCCAATCAGGAATATAAGCTGGTGTGCGGTCCTTGCCGGTAAAGGGATAGCTGTAACCCATATAGTGCTTCATACAGGCCGCGGCCTTGTATTTGTTCGCCACATTACCGCCTTCATGCCCACGGATATAGGCAGCACCAAGCGTAGAGACGAGATAAGGATCTTCTCCAAAAGTCTCAAAGACACGAGACCAAAGTGGCTGGCGCATTACATCAAGCACCGGAGCAAAGTTCCATGGAATGCCTGAAGCGCGGCACTCATAAGCGGTTACGGCAGAGCCTTGCTCCACTAAGCCAGGGTTCCAAGTCGCGGCTTGACCGATTTGCTGAGGAAAAAGCGTGGATCCAGTAGTATAGTTGGTTCCATGAATCCCGTCGATTCCATAGATGACAGGCACCTTGAGATTGGTCTCTTGCACTACTTTATCAATGGCCAGATGAATCTCATACCATTGTTCGCGAGTGTAGGAGTGGCCGCCGACATTGAGGATGGAGCCTACACCATATTCGAGTATGGCGGTTCTAAGCTTTTCTTCATCAATCTCAAAAGGCTCAACCAAATTATACGGCTGGCCTTTGGCGATCATATCAATAGAAAGCTGGGTCATCTGCCCTACTTTCTCTTTGAGGGTCATTTTGGCAAGCGTCGCTTCTACTTTTTGTTCGATGGTCTGAGCCTTGAGCGATACCATCAGCAAAAAGCTGAGTACGAAACTGAAGGTAAATTTCATTATGCGATTAATTGTATATAGTCAGTTTGACTATATAGTAATTTTCGCATTTGCCCACAACTTGCTGAGTCCTAGGGTTATTATTTAGCTTCTTAATACAAAGAGTGGTGCCAGCATCTGCCAAAATCAGCCTTTATCCAGCATCCTTCGGTGATAATTGACCTGCCCCAGATGGTAAGACAAATGCATCGCCAGATGAACAAGGCCGCGTTCAATAGATGGTTTCCCTGGCCAATGGTCAAAAGGATAATCTTCGGTCAAATCTCGGCCCTCTAACTTAGCCAAGGTCTGGCTTACGATATCTTTAGTTTCCTCTATTTGTTGCAGTAAGCTCACGCGAGCTACGTCTTTCCCAGCAAATTCAAATTCGCGATCTCGCTCATAGGCAAACTCTCCAAGGTAGAGGCCCACAAAGGTTTTGAGATTACCTACTAAGTGAAGGCAAAGGTTACCGCCAGAGTTTGCAATCCCATCAGCCACTTGCCACATGGCTGCTTCTGATTGATAAGCTTCGATTTCGTTTTTTAAACGATCGAGATCTCTTTGATAAAGTCCGTTGAGTGTGTCTAGCATATTATTTTTCGTTTGTGCCCTTCCAACCTAACAAATTAGCCACAAGCCCGGTCCAGCCTGTTTGATGACTCGCGCCTAAGCCATGAAGATCATCCCCATGAAAGTATTCATAAAAGAGAATTAAGTCTTTGAAGTGAGGGTCTTTGGCGTAGCGAAGATCACCATCATGGGCTGGCCGATGGCCCTCCTCATTTGGTTCAAAGATCGAGATTAAGCGTTCGGCAAGGCCGTCTGCGATCTGACTCAAACAGCGAAACTCACCAGAGCCGCTCGGGTACTCCACTTTATAATCAGAACCATAATACTGATCCATCGTCCGCAAGGCTTCGATCAGCATATAATTCATCGGAAACCAGATTGGGCCCCGCCAATTCGAATTGCAGCCAAACATTGCTGTAGTTGACTCGCCAGACACATAGCCAATGCCGTAATTATGGCCTTCAATTTCTAAGGCATAAGGATTTTCAGCATGGTAGCGCGAAAGTGAACGAATTCCCCCCTCTGACAAAAACTCGGCTTCATCTAGCATCGCCTTGAGCAAAGCTTCTAAGCGCTCTTGTTTAACCATGGCCAGCAAAATGTCGTTGCCTTGTTCACGACGACTAAGCACTGAATAATCCTTATCGGCCAACCAGTAGTTGTGAAACCATTCTAAGCGCTCGCAAAACTCTGGTAGCTTGTCCTGAATTTCTTTACGGATCACAGTGGTCGCAAAAAGCGGCGTTAAACCCACTAATGAGCGTACTCGGATCTGCTCATAACGATCGCCCGGCAATTGGAGTACATCATAATAAAAGCCATCCTCTTCATGCCAGAGCGGCGTCCAATCTTCCCCAATATGATTAAGGGTTTCAGCGATATAGACAAAATGCTCAAAAAACTTGGTAGTGATGTCTTCAAAAGAAGGATCTACCAAAGAGATTTCGAGCGCCATTTGCATCAGCTGTAGAGAGTAGGCCGCGACCCAACTCGTTCCATCTGCTTGTTCGAGATGTCCCCCTCCGGGCAACTCATTGCTCCGGTCAAAGACTCCGATATTGTCTAAGCCGAGGAAGCCGCCTTCAAAAACATTATTGCCATTGATGTCCTTACGATTGACCCACCAAGTAAAGTTGATGGAGAGTTTTTGAAAGACGCGTTTGAGAAAATTGATATCTCCTTGACCAGTGCGCTCCTTCTCCATTTCGTAGATTTTGAGGGCAGCCCAAGCATGTACCGGCGGATTGACATCACTAAAATTCCACTCATAGGCTGGTATCTGGCCATTGGGCGCCATATACCACTCGCGTAGCATCAGGATCAGCTGCTCCTTGGCGAAATTGATATCTACCATTGCCAGCGGTACGCAGTGAAAGGCCAAATCCCAAGCCGCGTACCAAGGATATTCCCATTTGTCAGGCATGGATAGGATATCCTGATTATTGAGGTACATCCAATTGCGATTTCGCCCTTTTTTACGCTCCGCTGGCGGAGGCGGCTGGTTAGGGTCCCCCTCCAACCATTGGGGTACATCGATATGATAATATTGCTTGGTCCAGAGCATGCCGGCCAAGGCTTGGCGTTGAATATTACGTTGCTCTGGAGTTAGGGATTTTGGGTGAATCTGATCGTAAAACTCGTCTGCTTCTTTGAGCCTAGCCTCAAAAGCTTGATCGAAGCTTTTACCGAGAGGATCTTTGTGCGCCTTTTTGCTCAAGCGCAAACGCACCGTCTTCGCTTCACCAGCGGCCAAGGTCCAATGATACAGAGGGGCGGCTTTGGTCCCTGTTTTTTTCTCTTCGAGGAACGCATAGTCGTCTTCGAGTACTGCCTTGTGAAAAGCATCTTTGACGAAGGGACTTTTGTTTTTCTTTTCTCCGAAAACGCGCACCCTATTCGTTTCGTTTTCGGTAAAGAGGCAGCGTTCGGCGGAGTCGTAATAAAAATGAAAGCTCCCGATGCGATGTCTTTTGGCCAATAGCTCTCCCTCGGCTTTGAAGGAAATCTTAGGCTTGGGTTTATCAGGTCTAAACGACCAACGATTGCGAAACCAAAGCGTCGGCAGCAACCAAACCGGAGCGGCCTCTGGGCCTCGATTATGTACCGTCAATTTGATTAAGAGATCATCTGCATCCGCTTTTGCATATTCAATTTCTAAGTCGAAATAGCGGTTTTCATCAAAAACGCCTGTATCCAGCAGCTCATACTCTCGCTCATAGCGCGAGCGCTTGGCATTGGTCTCCACTATTTCATCATAAGGAAAGGCAGCTTGAGGGTACTTATACAAGGCCTTCATATAGCTGTGGGTCGGGGTATTGTCAAGGTAGTAGTAAAGCTCCTTGACATCCTCCCCATGATTACCTTCGGGGCCGGTTAGCCCAAATAAGCGTTCTTTTAGAATCGGGTCATTACCGTTCCACAAAGTGGGCGCAAAACAAAGTCGACAAAAACGATCGGTAATCCCTAATAAACCATCTTCGCCCCATCTATAGGCACGCGAACGGGCGTGGTCGTGAGGAAAATAATTCCAAGCGTCGCCATTGGCGCTGTAATCTTCTCTAACAGTACCCCACTGGCGCTCGCTGAGGTAAGGGCCCCAAAAGAGCCAATCGTCTCCTTTTTGAGGGTCTGCATAATAGGCGTCTAGTCGTTTTTGCTCCTGCATAGTCTGAAATTAGGGAATCTCTGCTTGATGCTTGCTATCTTTCAGCCGACAATTAGGCGATCAAAAGCTGGCAATTTATGAATGCGGTCAAAATATGGTACTTACAGCAGTTCAATTTGTTACAAGAGTTGCCAAAAACTGAGCTAGAATATCTCGCTCGCAGCATGCCATTGGTACGATATCGCGAGGGAGAGGAAATCTTGTTAGCAGAAGAAGGAACCGCCAAGGTCTACTTTATCAAAAAGGGCATTGTCAAAATTGGCACCTACGACGAGTCGGGACAAGAAGACCTGAAATATCTGGTGCAAGAAGGCAATATCTTTGGGGAGCTCGCTCTGGTAGATCAGGAAGATCCCAATGAGTTTGCTGTTGCCGTCGAAGAAAGTCTCATCTGCCCAATGGATTTAGCGACCATACGTTATCTGATGGAGCGCTATCCGGGCCTCAACAAAGCCGTGATCCAACTGATGGGCGAAAGGATCAAAAAACTAGAACGCAGGCTTTCTTCTATCCTTTTCAAACCTTCCAAGGAACGCGTCCGAGAGTTTATCGCCGATTATCTTCAAACCTTTGGTAAAGAGCAAGAAGATGGCAGCCTCAAGCTTCGCAATCAGCTCACGCATTCAGATATGGCCCGCTTTACCGCTACCTCTCGTCAAACGGTCAATGCCGTACTCAATCAATTGCGAAAGCGCGGCTTGATCGATTATAATAAAGATTGGATGTGGACGACTCCAGAGGACTTGAAAATGATCCCACCCCCAGCATTGAGTTGGGAAGTATCCTGAGAGTATGGAGTACCTATTTGCGCCCAAGCGAAATTATGAAGACTACTCCAGCGGAAGAGTCATTTATCACAAAAGTGGTTTATCGACCTTTCCCGTGCGCTTGGCCAGTGAAATTTTCATGCGCTGCGCGTCCTATTTGCCGGATGCTTCATCGATCAGACTATACGATCCCATGTGCGGCGAGACTTATTTGTTGACCACCCTGGGGATGCTGCATGCAGATCAAATCAGCAAAATTTATGGTTCTGACATATCACAAGATGCTTTGGATTTTGCCGCTAAGAATTTGGGGTTGCTCACTGAAACTGGCTTACAAAAGCGAAAAGCAGAGCTAGAAGGCCTATTTGAGCAATACAGCAAATCGTCTCACCAGCAGGCAGTTGAGGCTTGCGAGCGAATGTTGGCAGCCCAAAGTATAGAGCTAGCTTC
>CAZHOC010000020.1:0-14469 GCA_964534295.1 uncultured Bacteroidia bacterium
CGTAATGGCCCCATCCCGGACGAAGTCTTTGAAAGCGCTGCTTTTGAAAGAGAACTAGGAGACAGGATGGCTTGCCATTGTTTGGAGGATGGTTTGTTGACCCCAGATGTACTCGATAGCATGTATATGCTTCGGGCCAATCAAGTAAATCTATCATTGATCGCCGAATCTGCTCGCTGGGGGGATGTCAGCTTTTCACATAGCCGTCATGAAAGTGTGGCCCTATGGGACGTCAATGACGAGTGGCAAAAAGAACTTGATACTGTCAGAACCCGCTTTTTGGCTCAACGCACGGATACTTTGATCAAGTATTATAAAACTGCTGGCTTTTTTAATGAACTCCTCCCTGTAAATTTCAATTTGGCCGAAGGTCCGGTCAATTCGGCTCAAGCATTGGTACTAGGCAATCCCAATGGTACGGGTACTATCTATTATACTTTGGATGGTAGTGACCCGCAGGCCTTTGATGGAAGCGTTGCGGGAAGCGCGCTAACTTATACGGCTCCTATAAGCCTGCCTGCTGGGGTATTGAGTGTAAGGGCTCGTGTGTTTGATGGTGGGAAATGGTCGGCTATGTGTCCCAAACGCTATTTTGTCGACACCCAATATGAAGGCTTAGTGATCAACGAAATCCATTATAATCCTGATACCCTCTGTATTTACCCGATTACTTGTTTTGATGGTGTTTTGAATGGAGATGAGACCGCTATTGATTGTGGCGGTTCCTGCGCTGAATGTCCTCGTGATACGAGGATAGATACTACCATTGATTTCAATACTACTCCCATTCTCTCCATCAATGGCGACAATGGGATCTCCCAAATCCAGGATGCTGGGGCAACGCTATTTATCACCAACAACGCTTGGAAGGCCATTGCGTTACCCATTGAGTTGCATGAAAACATGGTCTTGAGCTTTGACTTTCGCTCCACCAAAGAAGGAGAGGTGCATGGCATTGGAGTAGGCAATGGCAACCTATACAGTAACTTTTTTAAGCTATATGGTACCCAAAACTGGGGGATTACAGATTATCACAATTATCCCGGAGACAGTAGCTGGCAAACTTATAGCATTCCCATTGGAAGTTATATTGATGGCTTTTATGATCGCTTGGTTTTTGTCGGAGATCATGATGGCGGTACACGAGATGGAACGAGCTATTTTCGCAATGTAAGACTGGTCGGGGGGGAGTTAGACACCGTTTTGAACCTCAACCTTCGGCTCGAATATGTAGAGCTAAAAAATATCAGTCCTAACCCAATCGATTTAGGGGAGTGTTACTTTTCTAAAGGATTGAGATATGCGTTCCCCGAAGGGGCAAAACTAAACCCCAACCAACTACTGCTGATCAGTAGAGACTCCGCCTTATTTCATAAGGTATATGGTTTTGAAGCCTTTGATCAATATGCTGGAAAACTCGCCAATGAAGGGGAAAATCTAGTAATTAGAGATCCTTTTCATCGCGTCCTCGACAGTGTTCGCTATAATGACAAGCTGCCCTGGGATAAGTGGGCTGATGGTGGCGGGCCTTCTCTAGAATTGATCCGCCCTGAGCTTGATAATGCTTCTCCCATCAGCTGGATTGCTCAGCCCGATAGCTGCGGCTCCCCAGGGAGGGAAAATGTCATCAATTGTGCGACAGTTGTGCCCGCAATTGTCATTAGTGAACTGATGGCGTTTTATGATGAAAACCCTCGGGCGCTAGATGCTGGCGATTGGCTCGAATTGTACAATGCCAGCAATAATACGGTTGATCTATCCAATTGGCAGATAGTCAGCAGTGATACGATTCTTATCATTCCATCAGGAACCAGCCTAGGACCATTTTCCTATCTAGTTTTGACTGATAGCATCAATAAGGCAGCTTATGCGCACCCTGGTATCAGTGGGGCCATTGCTTTACCGGGACTGCGACTCAAGCGTACTGGAGAGAATATAAGCCTTCGCACTGATTTAGGATGTATGGTTTACCGCATGGGCTATGATGGGAGCATTTCTGATGAGCACTCAACTTACAGCCTAACAGATCCGGCTGATGATCCTTTATTAGCTAGTTCTTGGTATGCAAGTGGCAATTATGGGGGTACACCGGCTGCGCCGAACGCTTCTCTCTGCCAGGACGCACTAGCAAACATCCTGATCAATGAAATCAACTATCGCTCTAGTCCCGCCTTTGATGCAGGAGATTGGGTAGAATTGTACAATGCCACTGATTCGACCGTAGATATCAGCGGCTGGGAGTTCCACGAAGGGGATAGCTACTACATACTGCCTCCCAATACCCAATTAGCCGCTGATGAGTACTTAGTCCTAGCGCAAAATCCCACTCAATTCAATAGCAAATACCCTTGGGTGAGTAACTATGTCGGGGGTTGGAATTTTGGCTTAGGAGGTGATGGAGAGCGGGCGATTCTTATGTCTGATGAACGTTGTTGGATTGACGGCCTAAAGTATAATGATTCCCCGCCCTGGCCACAAAGTCCTGATGGACAGGGCCCCACTATGGCTTTGATTTCCCCTGACTTAGATAATACCCTCGCCGGAAGTTGGACGGCTTCTACTACGGGAGGAGCTCCTTTGGGCACGCCTGGTCAGGCCAACAATATCCCCGCACCCTGTCCTCCAAATGGGGCCGCTGAGATCGTTATCAATGAGATCCTTTATAACAATACCGATCCAGCCTTCGATACTGGCAATTGGCTAGAATTATACAATGCTGGCGATACGGCCGTTGATCTGAGTAATTGGTTTCTCATGGATCAGGACTCTGCTTTTGTCTTGCCTCCCAATATGCAATTAGGCGCAGGAGAATATTTAGTAATTGCGGAGAGTCCTAGTTTATTGAGTGCTATCCATACTGATATCCCTCCGGGAACGCTTATCCTTGGTCCTCTCGGCTTTCAATTTGACAATGAGGGGGAGCGTTTGCTGCTTTATACGGATACTCGCTGTATGGTCGATTCCTTGGTGTATAAGGATAAAAGCCCTTGGCCGCAGGCAAAACCTGACCCTATTATTGGCTTGATAGCTCCGGATCTAAATAATGCCTTAGGACAGAATTGGTTTGCCGTAAAAGGACAGGGCAGCCCCGGAGGTCAGAATGAGTTTTTGTGTAGTCCTGCTCAAATCCAAGAAGGCCTACAAGCTTGGCTAAGGGCTGACTTTGACACTACAGATGGCAGTTTGATTCCCCTTTGGTTGGATGAGTCTGGCTTCGGTTCGCACGCAAGCCAAGCTAACGCCAATAGGCTCGCTCAATATCATAGCGCAGAGATAAACGGGCATGGAGTATTGCGATTTGACGGCAGCGATGATTGGTACAAAATCAATCAGCTAGCCTCCACGCTTTCTGATCATGCTACTATCCTTGCGATCTTTAGACCTCGGTCCCAAGCTGGGGATGGCTATTATTTATCTTCCCACTTTGGAGGAAGCAATCGCATCAAGTTTGGCCATAGGAGTAATGGAGAGCTAATCTATGATGATGATGCCGTAACCCTAGCTAGTGGAAACTTTGTAGGCAAGGCGAGCATGACCAGCTTTAGTATCTATCCCGACCTCAAAGCGCAAGGCTTCGTCAATGGTACGGCTGGTCCGGCTTGGAGTAGTGCCTATATTTCGACTGGTGCTGATCGGGTATCAATAGGGCAGGAGTTTGATGGTAGCGGATTGGATTCCCAAACCTCCAATCACTGGTCGGGCGATCTCGCGGAGTTGATTGTGTATGATCGTGCCCTCTCCATCGAGGAACGCCAAAAGCTAGAGTCTTACCTCGCTATCAAATATGGATTGAGCATTCCGGTGGATCAGCACGCTTTTTATCAGTATACCAGCTTCGCTGAACACCAAGTCGGGATCGGACTTGATATCGGCGCTTGCCTAAACCAATCAAAAAGTAAAAGTGAGCAAGCGGGTAGCATTTTGACTTTGCAGTCAGAAAAATTGATGCCAGGAGACTTCATTGTGATGGCCAATAATGGAGCTAGTGCAGCTTTTGCAGATGCCTTAATCGATGTGCCTACGACGATCAAAGAACGCATGGTTCGAACTTGGCGGGTAGACGAAAGCGCTCACCTAGGTCCGATCAATCTGTCTTTAGATTCCAATAACTTAGGCTGGCCACAAGCCTCCGCCATGTGGGTGATGTTAGTAGATGATGATGGCGATTTTTCCAATGCTGAAGTATATGCGCCTTTGCAAAATGACTCCCTCCTTTTTGAGGTGGATCTAGAAAAGGGAGATTATGTGAGCTTTGGTCGTAGGGACTATCTCAGCTTGAGCCTAAAAGCTAACTTAGCCGCTGCATATGAGGTTTCTACTCAGTTGATGCGCGACGATCTGCGTCAACAAAACCTAATCCCGCAGGAAGACCCTTACCTAGGCAGCATAAATTTAGAACCAGCGATTCTCACCAGCTCGGGCCCTCAGGCTATAGTAGACTGGGTTTTATTAGAAATACGTTCCGGGACGGATTCTAGCCAAGTACTCCGTCAATACCCACTTTTGATCCAAAGAAACGGAACCATAGTAGATTCTCAAGGAGATAGTCTTCTTTACTTAGTGGGGGAGTGGAACGAGCCTAATTACTTTGTGAGCCTCCGTCACCGTAATCATCTGGGGATCATGAGCGCAAATCCCATTGTGCAAAAGGATATCCCCAATAGTTTTGATTTTAGGGCCGGTAATGATGTATACGGACTCAATCCCCAGAAACAATTATCGCCTGGCATTTACGGACTCTGGCAAGGAGACATTGATGGAGACGGTAGTATCCGGTTTCAGGGAGCTGGCAATGAGGCTTCTATGATCTTTCTCAAAATTCTTTCAGATCCTAGCAATACAACCTTTGCCCGCAACTTTAGCCTACAAGGCTACTATAATGCCGATCTTAATATGGACGGGCAAATCATATTTCAAGGCGCAGGAAGTGATGTTGGTGTCATTTTTATCAACATCCTTAGCTATCCGGCAAACACTAATTTTAACCGCAGCTTTGTAATTTCCGCTGCCCTGCCGGACTAAGATCTAATCAATCCTCAGGGGGTTAGAAATAAACCTATCAGGCGTCTTGATCGCAAAAAGATATAAGCCTTTAGGCAAACTAGCTAGATTGATTCTCTCCTCCAGACTCTGAGTATGTATTTCCGGCCCGGCCACGACTAATCGACCCTTCGTATCGTAGACTTGCCATTGAAGCTTCTTGGGTTTAGAGAAATTCAAGTGCAAGACAAAGTTGCCATTGTTGGGGTTGGGATAAAGCCGAAAGCTCTGCAGATCGTAATCTGGATCAAGGAAAGAGGCTCCTACTCTTACAGAATCACGAATGAGACAGCCTAGAGCGTCATTGATGCTCACCGAATAAATCCCCGGAGCTAGCCCTTGAATAGTATCGTTTGTACTCCCATTGCTCCATAAGTAGCTGTAAGGAGGGGTGCCACCTGTGGTGACTGCAAGCGCGAGTCCTCCACTACCGCTACCATCATCGGAGGTAGCGGCCAAAGTAGTAGTTGGGCCATCATCAATGGAAACCCTGATTGTATCCTGAACCAAAACATTGCAAGCATCTACTACGCTTAAGACATAGTCTGTATCTGCAATTGGAGTGGAGGTGGGGTTTGCAGAAAATGGATTAGAAAGGCCCACAGGTGGGCTCCAAGTATAGAAATATGGATGTTTGCTTTCTCCCGCAATGGCCCAGCCGCCGACTTCACCATTGACCGCTAATTCGGAAATTAGGGCGGTGTTTCCAGTCTGTACGTCTGCGATCCTAAATTCGGAAGTTGGCGCATTATTGGAATAGCTCGCTAGGTATAGCAAATTGGTTTCTGGATCAAAATCAGCGTCCTGAGCAAATTGAGCATCAAAACCTACATTTCCGAGCCTCGTTGCAAAACCCGTTTGTAAATTGAGCGCATACAGATTGTTGTCTGAGATATCTAAGGTATAAGCCAAGCCAGCCGAGTCGATGGCAAGCCAAATGGGTACAGGCCGGTTCACACTATGGGTAGGGGTCGCCGTCCCAGTAGTCGGATCTATAGTATAAAGTTGAGAATTTGTCGCATCAGTACTTAGGGCATAGAGCATCTGATCTTGTTGATTGTAGGCTAGTCCAGCCCAATCATGTCCGCTGCTCGGAACGCTTGGTCCTATCACCGTAGGTAAGGAAGTAGCTGTGTCAAAAACCACCAGACGTTGCTGGCCATTGTCCAAGCCCATCAACTGACCGTCGACAAAATCCGCCGCAAATATGTCTGAGGCAATGGAACCAATCACCTGAGGAGAGCTGGCATTGCTGATTTCATGGCGAAACATTTCACCCCCATCTAGATTGATGCCAAAGGCACGTTTGCTTTCAAATGGATTGCCACTTTTGGCGCTGGGCGAACCTCCAATCATGACAGAGTTTTCGCCACAAGTAGAGAGGTTATCTCCTGCATTGGCTACAAGGGCTGGAGGATCGATAATCGTCACTGAATAGGTACGGGTCGAATCACATTTGTCGGTCACCAAGACACTATAGTTCCCCGCAGGGAGATTTCTAAGGTCTTCTGTCGTGGCCCCATTGTTCCAAGAATAGGTATAAGGTGGACTACCTCCTTGCGGTCTTAGGTCAATTACACCTGTGCTGGTCCCGGGGCAATTAGGGGCAATATTTGTGGCAACGATATTGATAGGGGGATTGACTACTTCTGTCAACTTAACGTCAAAGCTACCGACTTCTCCTAAAAACCCATCCACCAAGACCCAGGCCGTATCGCCAGGCGTAAGACAGGCTGCTACTATATTAGAGGCAAAAATTGACGAACCAGTATTGCAATTGCCGGGTTGGTCATCATTCCAAGCCTTCAGTTCAAATTGAGTAAAATCGTTGCAATCAGAGGTTTCAAAGACTGCAACCTGAGTGTCAAAATTGGTAGCTCCTGTACCACAAAAATCCAGGTTCACCACGCCTGTTGGAGGGACTATAAATTTTAACCAGACAGAAACTTGTACCACCGTATCAACCTGATACCAACTGATATTATTATTACCAGCGCCCCCAATGAGTCCGAGATTGTTTTCTCCCGGCTGAGCAGTTGCCCCTACATTACTAAAGGTCTGGATGCTACCATCTACTGGTACCCAGCTGGCATTACAGACATCATCATTTGGAATTTGGGCAAGCTCTTCCACCACTACGCAAAAGCTGCCTTCTGTGCCCTGAAAGCCAGAAACTTGGATGTAGAAGGTGTTGCCAGGGGTAACGTTAAGACCGTTGATAAAAGAATTAAAGTCCACGACTGTACCACCGTCTTGATCACAGGCAATTTGCACCAAATCCCCTGGATCAGTACAATCGCCATTGGGAAGGGCAAATACTGCTATCTCAGTATCATTAAGACTCCCGATCGCAAAGTCTGTTGACACACTCACTATACCTGAAGGTGGGGCTACAAAGCTAAACCAAACGGATTCGAGATTATTGCTAAAGCACGTACCTACAGGCTCGTAAACCTCTTGAGTAGCAAAGCTATTGTCTCCATTGGGGATACCGTTACAGCTAGCACCTACCGTTAAGGCTACGGCATTGCAAAGTGTATCATTGCTCTGGGCTGGGGGAGGAGGTGTCAAGGCATTTACCTCAATACAAAAACTACCAGTTTGGTTTTGCCAGCCTGAGACTTGGATGTAAAAGGTGTCGCCAGCGATGACTGGGGCGATATTGATCAGCGCATTAAAGCTATTGACGCTGCCGTTATCTTGATCGCAGGAAATCTGCTTGAGAGAATCTAAGGTACTACAGTTCCCCGAAGGGAGACCATACAAAGCCACCTCTGTATCCGTATGGGTACCAATCGTAAAGTCCGTACTAATGCTCACCAAGCCACTGCTTGGAGCCTCAAACTTGTACCAAAGGGTAGTCGTAGAGTTGGAAAAACAACTACCTAGTGGTTCCCCACTTTGTAGGGTAGCGTTTGTGTTGTCGCCATTGGGGGTATTGGTACATGGATCTCCTACTATGAGTAAACTAGCATTGCATAAATCGTCATTGGCGGGGATTTGAGCCAAAACGGAGGAGAAACTTGCCAAAAATAAAATAGCCAGCGTTAAAGGACGCAAGATGCTGGAGGGTGTCATAGTCTAAAGTAGAGTGTTAGGGAGGCGAAAGTTTTACTCATGCTAGTCTTCAGAAGGAATAAGGTAATAAGTTTCCAACTTTTATGCCTCTTAGATGACAAATATTTCCTTTAAATAGAGTGCTTTGTCAGGTTAATTCCCTAAGATTTGTAGCTTTGAAAAATGTCCCTTCTCTCCAATTATGGAACAAATGGCCCCGAGGCTGGGGTAGATGAAGCCGGTAGAGGTTGCCTTGCTGGACCAGTAGTGGCAGCAGCCGTTATTTTACCAGCTGATTTTCAACACCCTGAGCTGAATGATTCAAAGAAGCTTAGCCTCGCCAAAAGGATGAGCTTGCGTGAGATGATTTTGGAGTCTGCCTTAGCTTGGAATTTGGGCGTCATCTCTGCTCCTAGAATTGATAAAGTAAATATTCTCAATGCGACCTATGAAGCCATGCATGAGGCGGTCGCTGGTCTAGGGATTCAACCTGAGTTTTTGTTGATAGACGGGAATCGATTTCGGCCATATCCCAATATAGAACATGCTTGTATCATAAAGGGAGATGGCAAATATCTCAGTATTGCTGCGGCCTCTATACTCGCCAAAACCTACCGCGACGAAATTATGGGTTATTTGGACGACGAATACCCCGACTATGGCTGGAAACAAAACAAAGGCTATCCTACCAAAGCGCATCGGGAGGCCTTAAAAATCAATGGTGCCACTCCCTATCACCGCCAAAGCTTTGGTCCAGTCAATCAACTGAGCTTGTTTCCTTAAAGCTATATTCAGCAATCTTATTAGCTAGCTCCCCCATTCTAAAGGGTTTGCTGATATAGTCATTCATCCCGGCTTGTATACACATTTCTCGGTCCCCTTGCATGGCATTTGCGGTCATTGCGATAATGGTGGGTTGACGATCTGCGGGAATTTCACTTCTTATTTTTCTGGTGGCATTTAAACCATCCAAAACTGGCATCTGTACGTCCATAAGGACAATTTCAAATTTGCCATCTCTCACGGCTTCAAATCCTTCCAGACCATTAGTAGCCACTTTAGGGTCATAGCCCAATTTGTGCATCATCCTTAGCGCCAGTTTTCGATTTACTGGATTATCCTCCACCAGTAGTATTTTGAGTTCTTTGTTTAGGGGAGCCACTTCTTGGAACGCTTGCCCCTTGAGTTCTACCTCCAAGTGGCTTAGCGTATTGATTCCTAAAGCCTCACAAATGGATCTAGCTAGTAGGTCTTGTTTTACCGGTTTGGCCAACACCTTGGCAAATAAGCCAGTACCTCGCATGGTCTTGGCGGAGCCCAAAGCAGTAATCAACACCAATGGAATCTCCTTTCCTAAAGACTTAAGTCGCTTTGCCAACTCCAATCCGTCTAGTTCTGGCATGAATAAGTCAGTCAAAATCAGATCAAAATTGTCGTTTGACTGAATGATTTCTAAAGCAACTTTGCCATTTCTAGCTAAGCTTGGTTCGATCCCCCATGACTGGAGACGTTTAGACAGCAGGAGTAAATGGGACTCATTATCTTCAACGATGAGGATGCGTTTATCATGCAGCACTTGAGCATCAAAGAGCTGCTTGCTTTGATCTTCAAGCTCCAATACTTGACTATTAATGGAAAATGAGAAAGTAGAACCTCTACCTTCTTCGCTTTTTACTTGCATTTCTCCGCCCATGAGCCTTGCTAGTTTAGCAGAGATAGCTAGGCCTAAGCCAGTGCCGCCATACTTGCGCGTGGTGGAGGCATCTACCTGAGAAAAAGCCTGAAATAGTCTTTCCTGTTTGTCCAAAGGAATTCCTATTCCACTATCCTGAACGGCAAATTGGATCTGGCAATCGTTCCCCTTGACTGTCTGTCTATTAGTCATATTGGATACTTTTACGATGATCTCGCCTTTTTCAGTAAACTTTAGGGCATTACCAACGAGATTGATCAGTATTTGGCGTAGCCTCAAAGGATCGCCAGAAACAACTCTTGGTACGTCCTCCTGAATCTCATAAAGTAGTTCTAATGGCTTTTCGTTTAGCTTACTACCAAATAGGCCAACCACTTCTTCTACTAGGTTTTGGAGATCTATTGGTAAAATCTCAAGCTCCAGTTTGCCCGATTCTATTTTGGAAAAGTCTAAGATGTCATTGATTATACCTAGTAGGTTTTCCCCACTACTTCTTATGGTCTTTACATAATCTTTTTGGTCCGGACGCAAGCTGTCCTCGTCTAAGAGTTCGGCCATGCCGAGAACCCCATTCATAGGCGTTCGGATCTCATGGGACATATTCGCCAAAAACTCACTTTTTGCCAGATTGGCTTCTTCGGCTAAGTATCTTGCTTGACTTTCTCTAGCATTGGCCATGGCCAATTCCTGCGTGCGCTCGTCCACTCGCCTTTGTAAGATTCGGTTTTGGGATTTGATCTTAGCGGTACGATATCTATATGCACCTACGATGGCGAGAATAAAACCTATTACCACCAATAGACGAAAATACCAAGTCTCCCAAAATGGCGGTAGAATAACGATCTTTAGGGGAGGATGGTCTGCATTCCATTTGCCCTCATGGTTAGAGGCTTTAATTTCAAAATAATAGGTACCAGCTTCTAGATTGGTATAGGTAGCAGAGCGACCGAAGCGTTCGTTATGCCATTTCTCCTCTAGATTTCGAAGGCGATAAGCGACTTGACCGTCTTTGGCGAAGCGGAAATTGATGATAGAAAAATCAATGGTGATAATATCATGCTGATAGGAAAGCTGTACCTCCTTTAGATTATCCAGTTTCTCCGTTAATATTACTTCATTAGTAATGGGATCAGCTTTGTTGACCCAAACGGGTTCATTGGCTAAGCGCAATCCATCAAACATGATAAGCGGAGTGGGAGAGCTTGCTCTTAGGGTTTTGGGATCAAAGCGGATAAAACCATTATTCCCACTATAATAAAGGGTGCCATTCTCATCCTGATAGCTACTACCATCATAATGGTTGATACTCGGGATGCCATTAGCCTTACCAAAATGGCTAAAATGACCTAACTGAATGTCTAAGCAGGTTATTCCAGTATTTGATCCCCCCCATACATTTCCCGCTTCGTCTATATTTAAAGAAGTTTGATAAGGGGAATATAAACCTGCTTCCATTCCATAGTGGGTGAATTTCTTTTGGACTATGTTGAATTTGAACAAGCCTTGAACTCCGCCGATCCAGATTTTTTCATTGTCTATAGCCAGAGATCGTAGGTTCCGATTGACAAGGCTTTCAAGATCTTCTGGTACCGGAAAGTAACTTTTTGATTCAATCTCTCCTTGGGGCCTGAAACTAATTTCAATCAATCCACTATCCTCGGAAGAGGCCCACATTTCTCCTTCTACAGTAAAAACTATATCATTTATCTTATTAGCAGATAGACCATTTGGATCACCTAAATCTGACTGATAATAGGTGAAATCCATGGTGATAGGATCAACTTTTGCAATCCCTTGATAGGTGGCAATCCAAACCCTTCCCTTGGGCCCTAAAGTAAAGTTTGATATATCCGGAATAAAATTGAGGTTCTCGGGATGGATCTCAATTCTTTTACTTTCAAAATTGATCGGGTCTAAGATAAAAAGTCCTTTTTTGGTTCCTATCCATATCTTTTTGTTGATAAAGCTTAGCCGTCTGATAAATTCAACCGAGATTTCCCCGCGATAGTCAGCTGAGTAATCAACCACTTGTTTTTTGCCGGTTTTTTCGTTTAGACAGATGAGTTCTCCTATGGAGTTTGCCGCCCAGATATTCCCCATATTGTCTTTACAGAGAGCGCTTACTCCGTCCTTTAATTCAGGATTTTCAGAATTGAGAAAGGCATTAAACCTACTGATGTAGGGATCATATTTTGCTAGCCCGCCTTCAGTTGCAACCCACACGACATGGTTACGGGCTACATATATGTCCCTGATTTGGTTGGCAGGAATGTGCCCATCACCGGATCTAGAGTAAAAGGTTCTAATCTTTGCTTCATTAAGCTCGAATAGAGACAAATCTTCTCCTTCTAGATTAAGGATGTTTAGGCCCTTTGAGCTGCCAATCCAGATTTGCCCACTATGATCCTCGACTAAACTAAAAATATTGGGTGCAATCTTTGAAGACTCACCAGGGCTGAGAAACTTGAATTTCTTTTCTTCTTTGCTGCGCATGATGACTCCTTGTCCAAAGGTTCCTGCCCAAAGCCTACCTTTGCTATCTGATAAGAGTCCCCAAGTCGCATCATCTTTTGGTGTATTGCTTTGCTCATCCTTATGCCATAGTCTCTCAAACCTTAATTGAGATAAATCCCTATTGGCAGAAAGGTCTACACTGTGTACTGGTCCCCCCCAAGCAGTAAGGTAGGCAATTCCCTCAGCGCTAAACTTAATATTGAGTATTGCCTTACCATATATTGCATGCTGATCCTCCTTGTTCTCATAATAGTTGTAGATAGAACCATCCGCTGGATTTAGGATCGCAAGACCATCCTCAGTGCCTATCCAAATATTTCCTTTTGGATCTTGGGCCAAGGAGAGGACTTCATTGTGATTGATACTCTCTTCTGTAGTGTCGGAATGTAGATAGTAGGTGATTTCTTCAGTTTTGCTATCGATTCGATTGAGGCCGCCTCCTTGGGTACCCACCCAGATATTTCCCTCCTTATCAGTCAATAAACTTTTGATGATATGATGGTTAAGACTGGAACCACTGACAAATCCTTCTGCTGAATGGTACATCTTCTTGAAGGTAGTTCCGTCAAACCGACTCAAGCCATTAGCGGTTCCTAACCAAATTAAGCCATTATGATCTTCTGTAATGCAATAAATCAATTCCGAAGCCAGGCCGTCCTCTAAAAAGTAAGATTCAAAAATGAATGGCTTTTCCTGCCCAAATGAAAGTTGGGAAAAAAGGGCAAGTAAGAAAAACAATAGTATGCTGCGCTTCATAAAGATATGATACTCAGGAATCAAGCTATCACATCAAAAATTGAATGACAATGCAATTTTGGGAAGCCTCTTACCTACATTATTGCCTGGTAGTATGCTAATATGGTGGCTGCAACAGAGCCTAAATCTGGCCCAAAGGCCAATAGGCCGTCCTGATGGCCACCCATGACTATCAAAGGGATAGACTTTTCAAACTTCTTTTCTCCTAGGGTAATTATTGATTGGGCCATTTCTGGTGTTCCGTAAGAAGCCGCTGGATCAGTTGTAGGTACCTTTTCGTAATAGTATTCCCACATCCGGCGATGATGGATATGTATGACAGATTGATAGTTTTTTGCTAAACTATAGATCGCCGCATGGGTCATCGATTCTGAAGAGGCTTTGATTGGCCCTTGACACCAGAGTTGATTGGAAGCTGTGTCGTATTGCTTGACGAGACAAAAATGCCTACTCTCAATTTGTTCAAGACCTCCGGTTTGTGTCCCTGAGATTAGAAAGTTGTTTGTGCTTTGAGGATAACGCTTACTGATATTGCCGAAGCCGACCCGTAGTTCAGTATCCCAACCGATCAAATGATGCTCATACATAAGCTGCCGATTGATGATGAGATCTTCATAATCAATTTCTTCAGGCAAGGCTTGCTTTTCCCAGTGAAGTTTAAATTTTATATAGCCCTCATCTATCATTGGTCTTCTCTCTTTTCTGGAAATAACGACAAAAGACCTTCTTCACTAGCTTTGCAAATTCCCCTCTCAGTGAGTAATCCACTTACATAACGTGCAGGAGTTACATCAAAACCATAATTAATTGCAGGACTCTCTTTGGGGGTTAGGCGTATCCTTCTGATTTCTTGCTCCTCCTCGGACCACCCCTGGATAAAGCTGACTTCTTCGGCACCTCTTTCTTCGATAGGGATTTCTTTGAGACCGTCGGAAAGCGTCCAATCAATAGTCGAAGAGGGTAGGGCCACGTAAAAGGGCACTTTATTATCCCATGCGGCCAAGGCCTTGAGATAAGTTCCTATTTTATTGGCAACGTCTCCAGTCCGAGTGGTACGATCTGTACCTACGATACAAAGATCCACCTTGCCGTGTTGCATTAGATGTCCTCCAGTATTATCTGCTATTACGGTATGAGCGATTCCCGCAACGCCTAACTCCCAAGCAGTGATTCTTGCGCCTTGATTGCGCGGTCTGGTTTCATCTACCCAAACGTGGACAGGAATTCCTGCCTGATGGGCTTTATAGATAGGGGCAGTGGCTGTTCCCCATTCGATAGTGGCCATGCGGCCAGCATTACAATGGGTCAAAATGTTGATGGGCCTCTTATGCTTTTGATAGAGATCCCGGATCAGGGGTAATCCCCAGTCTCCTAAATCGTTGCTGATCTTTACTTCTAATTCGACAATA
>CAZHOC010000020.1:14479-16970 GCA_964534295.1 uncultured Bacteroidia bacterium
TTTGCAAAGCCAGGGCCTGGCGTTCTCCGAAGGAGTCTAAACCCTCGGCTGCTCCCATCTGCAAATCCAATGCCCACTGCAAATTAACGGCCGTCGGTCTGGAAGTGGCTAATAGCTCAATTTGTGCTTTTAGGTAATCTTCTGGCTGCTCATGACCTTTTGCCTCACAGACCGCAAGCCAATACCCAAAACCTGCTATGGCACCAATCAGAGGCGCCCCTCTGATCCACATTTCTTTGATGGCTTTTGCTGCCTCATCGCTCGTCTTGATATCAACTATTTTCACCAAATGAGGTAGGCTTCTTTGGTCGATGATTTGAACCGTTTGTGGCGCTGTGGGATGTAACCAAATACTTCGAGAAGGAATCGCTTGGGGCATAGGAGATTTTTGCATGAATGCCTGAATTTACAAAACTAAATCCCATTAAATTTGCGCAAGTAAATCTAACCTATATGTCTTCCAATCTCGAGCAATTACAGCAAGCCTACGACATGGATCAGTTTGCAACCCATGCCCATGAACTGATAAGCCAACTTACGCTCAATGTGCAGAATTCACTAAGCGAATCCCTAGAAAAGGTGTTGCCTTGGCAAGAAGCAAATCAATTTTGGCAAAAGGGGATTCAGGCTGTCGTGCAGGACCCAGTCAGCTTGTTGCAAGAGGTTGATAGTCAAAGTATTCGCCTGCATCATCCTCACTATATGGGGCATCAGATTGCGCCTGTTTTGCCTTTGACGTCGCTGGCTGGCATTATGAGTCAACTGCTCAATAACGGCATGGGGGTGTACGAAATGGGTATGGCTGGGACGATTATGGAGCGAGAGGTTCTAGAGGAAGTAGCTAGGGCAATCGGGTACGAGGAGGGGCATGCGGGTATCATGACCTCTGGGGGTACTTTGGCCAATTTGACGGCCTTGTTGGCGGCTCGTCAGCTGATGAGCGATCATGATGTTTGGGAAGAAGGATATTTGCCTGGCGAGAAGCTAGCAATTATGGTTTCTGAAGAAGCGCATTACAGTGTGCAGCGGGCCATCAGAATTATGGGTTGGGGAGAAAGGGGACTCATTAAAATTCCTGTAGACGAGGCTTATCGCTTGCGTGCCGATATGCTAGCACCCGCTCTAGCAAAAGCAAAAGAGCAAGGGATTAAAGTGATTGGGGTAGTGGGAAGTGCCTGCAGTACTGCAACAGGTTCATTTGATCCACTTGATGAGATAGCAGCGTTTTGCGAAGCAGAAAAACTCTGGTTTCATGTTGACGCAGCCCATGGAGGTCCCGCTATTTTTGCTGAGGATAATCGTTCCCTGTTAAGGGGAATAGAAAAGGCGGATTCAGTATTGATGGATTTCCACAAAATGGCGCTTTGTCCAGCTTTGTGTACAGCTTTAATTTTTAAGGATGGACGGGATTCGTACCGCACTTTTGCTCAAAAAGCCGCGTACTTATGGGAGGATCCAGCGGAGGAAGAATGGTACAACTTAGGCAAACGTACTTTTGAGTGTACCAAGCATATGATGAGTTTGGCACCTTTCCTTTTGCATCGCACTTATGGCTTTGAGTTGGTTGGTACTTATGTCGATCAGATGTTTGCTTTGGGCCGCACCTTCGGTGAACGCTTATCCTCCGCTCCAGACTTTGATTTGCTCGTCAAACCCGCTTGTAATATCATCTGCTTCCGCTACCGACCAGAAGCTAATACTGATCTTAACGCCTTGAACCGGGCCATTAGAGCAAAATTGCGAGACGAGGGAAGGTTTTACATCGTCCAAACAGAGGTGAAAGGGAACCTATATCTTCGCTGTGCCCTGATGAATCCATTTACAGATATTACGCACTTAGAAGCCTTGATGGCAGAGATTCGTAAAGTTGGACAGGGATTATTAGACTAAAATAATTCGGCTTGCCGGCCATGGAGCACGCCCCATTCGTAATTAAGGAGCCATCGCTTGCGTTTGATCCCTCCGGCATAACCCGTGAGTTTGCCATCGCTACCAATGACGCGGTGACATGGGACTAATAGCAGGTGTTGATTTTTGCCACAGGCACTGCCAACTGCCCGAATGGCATTCGGGGATTTGACCTTCTTGGCGATCTCGAGATAGGACTCGGTTTTACCTAAAGGGATCTCCATTAAGGCCCGCCATACTTTTAATTGAAAGTCCGTTCCTTTGAAATCAAGGAAAACTGTGAATTTGGTACGCTTGCCATTAAAATACTCCTCCAATTGCTCAATGCACTGAAGAAGATGATCATGGGTAGGATTGATCTCGTAAGTAGGATAGTCAATAAATTTTACAGAAAGGATTCCCCGCTCAGAAGTAGTGATCTCAAGTGGACCTTGAGGAGAATCAAAATAGGTTTTACCAACGAGATTCATATTAGTGGCCTTTCAGCTAATGTTACATCCAAAATACAAAAATTCTGAAATCTCGCCCAAAGAAAAACCCCCGCACTACCGGGGGTCGTCATTCCTATGAAAGACACACTACT
>CAZHOC010000021.1:0-16961 GCA_964534295.1 uncultured Bacteroidia bacterium
TGGCCTAGTGGTACTCGAATCCGACTTTGAAGGAAACGGCATTGTCAACCGTATTAGAGTAGAAAGCGCCGAGCTAAAAACGCGCAAGAAACTCAGCGTAGGCATGCAAGTCTCCGACCTCTTGCAAAAAAGCAAACGCTGGCAAATCTACTACCTCGAAAACTATCAGCTGTTGGATGTGAGCACAAAACGCCATCCCTCTATTCATTATCTCGTTCGGGAACCAAAAATTGAAGCTGCACGCCTCAAGGATCCCGGCCTACAATTGGAAGACCTAAGCCCCGAAGCTAGTATCGTAGCCATCGTGGTGATGTAAAATCATATGAACCAAACAAACTGCTTCATTCTTTGCCTATTATTCGTCCCTTGTATGCTTTTCGGTCAAACCGAACGCCAGGTCAAAGTCGGTTTTGGACTGGACGGCATTAGCTATGTAGGCGATCTTTCTGACCCCAACCAAGCAATCCATAGGATTTATCCAGGGGCCAATATCTCTATCCAACTTGAAGGACCTAAACGTCTCAAAATCCAGCTTAATGGTGGGTTTGGTAAGTTTAGTGAACAATACGATGACGTAAAGCCCAGCAGTAGTCCTGGCGTTACCGTCAATACCTTTGTGGAGACCTCCTTTTATTATGGAGACCTTCGTCTCAAATATCGCTTCCCCATCAGCCAGCGTTTTCATCCTTTCCTCACCGCAGGAGCAGGGGTACTCTCATTTACGCCCAGAGATCAGGAAGGTCGCTTTCTCAATGATGCGAGCTTTACCCGTGAACCGGATGAAAATTACAGTACCATTGTACCACAGATTCCGGTGGGCGCAGGGGTACAGGCCCGCATCAATCCAGCAGTTTCTCTTAGTTTAGAATATCTATTTCGCTATACACCGACTGATTATCTTGATAATATCGGTAGACTTGGCACCAGACCTGGTCATGATTTTCTTCACGGCTTGCAGCTTAGTATGTATATCACTTTGAGCGCCCCGCCTCCCCCAACACAACAAGGTCCTTACTACAACGCTCAGCTAGAAGATACAGCCACAACGCCTGAGGGTCCTATTGATACGATAGATGCCAAAGTAGCAGTGATGGAAGAGGCAGTGGAGGAGATGTTAAGTGAAGAGGAGCCCACCCGAGATTCCGCTTACACTGAAGAAGACAAGCGTTCGGCGAAGCCGGTAGCCGAAGAAGAAGCGTCCATAGCAGAAGAAAAAATACCTGCTAAAGAAAGCGAAGAAGCCGTAGACTGGGCGGCAAAAGAAAAAGAAGCAATTGAAGCCCAAGACTTTATCCTTCATAAGGTCAAAAAGAACGATAGCCTTGATAGCATAGCCCAACAATATCATGTCAGTATTGATGGTCTGATGCAAGTCAACTATCTTAGCTCTCAAACCATCTTCAAAGGACAAAAGATCCGAGTACCGAAGGTGGAGTAAACAGCCCGCCCATGCGTCAGTTCCTCACATCTTTGCTTCTTGTGGCAGGGATTAGCTTCCTACAAGCCCAAGATGGCCCCCCACCGCTTAGAATTGGTGTGGGTATGATGGGGATTTCCTATGCTGGAGACCTGACGGTTGATGATGGTTCCTTCCAGCGTTTTTCTCCCGGCGGTCATTTAGCCGTACAGTTTGCGGGGGCCAAAAAGTTAAGACCTGCCCTCATTGCCGGTTATGGTGGGTTTAGAGAGCAGATTGATGTATTTCCGGGGAGTGTACCCGCTGGGATTGAGCCTAACACCTTTGTCGAGACAAGTTTCTTCTTTGCCGACTTTAGACTGCAATATTATTTCTTACAAAATGCCCGCGTCAGTCCCTATCTAGCAGCTGGAGTGGGGATGTTTTCCTTTTCGCCTCAAGATCAAGATGGCAACTTCCTAGGGGAAAACATTTTTACTCGCCAAGAGGGTGAGACCTACAATACGACCATTGCCAGTTTTCCGATCACGGCAGGGGTCAATATAGATGTCAATCAAGTAATTTCACTGAGTGTAGGCTATACTCAACGCTTTACGCCTAGTGATTATCTCGATAATATTGGTCTGCTCGGCACCAAAAATGGTAATGATGTAGTGCAGCATTTTCAGATGGGAGTACATTTTACCTTGGTACCAAGGGATGAAATAGATAGACCTCCACCACCGCAAGATCCGGACCGGCCTTTGGATATTGTTGCCTTCAAAGCTGAAGATGATAGGAGGGTAGCGTTCCGGGTCCCGGAACGCTTAGACACAGACGTACCGCCTAACAGAGTCACGGTGGCGAAACTAGACCAACTGATCGAGCAAGACCTGGAGTTGATCGAGCAGGAATCAACGACAAATACTGCTATTGCCAAGAGCAAAGGGGGCTATCTCACCGAATGGCAAAAGCAGGAGCAGGAAGCAATCTCCGCTCAGAAGTTTGTCTATTACTCAGTCAAACCCACGGATCAATTGGGGGATATTGCTCGACGCTTCAAAACCACCCCTCAAAGTCTAAGACGACTTAACCAATTGCAGACAAATGATTTGAGCAATCGAGTGTATTTACGGATTCCTGACCTTAGTGGTAGGGAGGCTCCCATTGATGAAAATATTACTACTCTGAACGATACGGCATCTTCAGATAGCACTATGGCCGGAACCACCAATTGGTTAGCCCTTGAAGAGGAAGCGCTCGAGGCAGAGCGTTATCGCTTTATCTTTGTCTCAAAAGATCAGCCCCTTAATACCATAGCACAGCAATATCACATCCGACTGGAGACGATCCTCGAACTCAATTATCTACAATCAGCCATTCTTAAAGCAGATACCTACCTTAGAATCCCTGATTTGGGCATCTACTAAGCAATCCTGAATTGTAAACTCCAATTACAGATACGTATATTGCTTTTCCAATTTGTCAGCTATGAGCTCGGACTACCAGCCATTTGAATCCTTGCCACCCAGGAAATTGCTGCTGCACCACCGCCTAATTTTATTGTGTAGTGGAGCTATGAGCCAAATTGGCTGGGCCCTCTTAGGCATGGGAAGCTTCTTCACCTTGATTTTTGGGGCGATGGCAATATTCGGTTCTGAAGATGGACCAGGTGTTTTTCCGGTGCTGATTGCCTTGATTTTTCCTGCTGTAGGCATATTATTCTTACTCAATGCGCTCAAACGCAACTTCAAAACGGTAGACCTACTCACCAACGGCAAATTCAGTTCGGGCAAGGTCATCAATCAAGAGAAGACCAATGTGAGCATCAACGAACAGCCGGTCATTAAGTATACCGTGCGCTTTAAAGCAGACAATGGCCGGCAATATGAGGTAAGCAGCAAAACGCATCATTACGATCGTATCGGAGACGAATCCGAAGAAAAGGTACTCTATCTCAGTGCGGATCCCTCCTGGGGAGAAATATTTGATAGCATTCCCAATAGACCTGAATTCCTGCCTGATGGCAGCATAAAGCCACCACATTGGTCAAAGCTATTTAGCCTTATCGTCCCTAGCTTAGGCCTCATCTCTTTTCTATCCTTAATTCTAAGCATGCTCTCTGGCCTGCGGGTTCTTCTATCCTAACTCTATGAAACAAACTTTACTCTTGTGTATTGCTTTAGTCAGTTTCACCTTGCTTTTCGGGCAGCAAGAGTGGCAAACTCCCTTTGAGAAAAGTGCCGGCAAAGCAACCGCCACTCATGCAGAAGCCATCGCATGGTACCAACAACTAGACCAGGCCTCAGATCAGCTAAGGCTACTAGAGTATGGCCTCACTGATGTAGGCAAGGCCCTCAATCTGGTAGTGATCTCTAAAGATGGGCTAAGTGATCCCAAAGAAATTAGGAGGCGAGGAAAGCGAATCATATTGATCAATAATGCGATTCACCCAGGAGAACCTTGCGGAGTAGATGCCTGCATGATGCTGGCTAGAGATTTGATTCAGGACAAGGAGAAAAATCAATTATTAGAGGAAGTCGTAGTTGCCATTATTCCGCTTTACAACATTGGAGGTGCTCTTAATCGAGGTTCATATAGCCGTACCAATCAGCAAGGCCCAGAGTCTTATGGCTTTCGTGGCAATGCTCGTAATTATGATTTGAACCGCGACTTTATCAAGACCGATACTCGGAACGCTAGATCTTTCACGGAGATTTTTCAGGATTGGCTTCCAGATGTATTTATTGATACTCATACCACCAATGGAGCGGACTATCCGGCAGTCTTGACCTATATTGAGACTCAGCCAGACAAGGTTCATCCTCGTATCGCCCAATATATGCAGGAGCAGATGCTCCCTGCCTTAGAAACTCATATGAAAGAATCTGGTAAAGAAATGTGTCGCTATGTATATAGCCGGAATACACCAGATGAGGGCATTGCCGCCTTTTTGGATTTACCACGCTATTCATCAGGCTATGCTGCCTTATTCCAGACCATGAGCTTTATCACTGAAGCGCACATGCTCAAGCCATTTCCTGAGCGAGTAGAAGCAACTTACAGTTTTATTGAAGGCATGCTACATTTCATGGATCAAAATGCTGAGGCGATTGGGGAGGCAATTGATCAGGCGAGGGACGCAGTAGCCAAACAGCAGGAATTTGATATCGCATGGACGATTGATACAGATAATGTAGAAGAGATCAGTTTCCATGGTTATACCGCGGCTTATAAAAAGAGTGAGGTCAGCGGCGCTGAACGCTTATATTATGATCGAGAAAAAGATTATACCAAGGATATTCCTTGGTTTGCTCATTACAAGGCTAGTGAGCAGATCAGCAAGCCGAGAGCCTATATTATCCCTCAAGCCCAATGGGCGGCATTAGAGCGGCTAAGTTGGAATCAAGTCGAGATGTACACCTTGACAGAGGATATTACTTTAGAAGTTGAGAGCTATTACATCCGAGATTTAAAGAGCAGCAAACAGTCCTATGAGGGGCATTTTATGCACCAAAACTTCAGACTCGAAACCCAAACTCAAGAGGTGGCGTTCTACGAAGGAGATAAGGTCATCTTCACTAATCAATGGAGAAACCCTTATTTGATCCATGTACTAGAACCGATGGCCCAAGATGCCTTCTTTAGGTGGAATTTCTTCGATGGTATATTGATGCAGAAAGAGTACTTTTCTTCTTATGTCTTTGAAGACGAAGCTGCGCAAATATTGGAGGAGGATGCAGCGTTAAAAGCTGCCTTTGAGCAAAAGAAAAAAGAGGATCCTGAATTTGCCGATTCACCCAGGGCCCAATTAAACTATATCTACCTGCGGACGCCGCATTACGAGAAAACCCATCAACGCTATCCAGTCTTTCGCTGGCATAAAACTGAGACACTACCTCTAAAATAGTGGAAATGGAGCAAGACTTACGTGCAGAACTACAAGCTGCTCAAGCCCGCATCAAAGAGCTAGAAAACCGCCTTAGCCAACAAGGCGATCAACTTCGCTTTTTTGTCAAGCAGGCACCAGTTGCCATGGCCATGTTTGATAGGGAATTAAACTATTTGATCGCGAGCGAAAAGTATGTGCAAGACTGGATCGGAAAGCGGGATTATGTAGGAGAAAGTCATTTCGAGTTATTTCCAGATATGCTTGACAAATGGAAGGACACCTACCGACGCTGCCTAAAAGGAGTAACCGAATCTTGTTTAGAAGATCCTTTTCATCATCGAGATGGTTCTGTTGATTATATCGATTGGGTAACTACTCCTTGGTATGACCAACAAAATGAGGTTGGAGGGCTAATCCTCTATGCCGAGCGCGTCAATGAGCGAGTAGAAGACAAAGAGAAGTTACTACGCCTCAATCGCCAGATAAAGGGCCACAAGGAAAAGTTAGAAAGCCTTGTTTATGCAATCAGTCATAATCTGCAGCAACCCTTAATGGCTTGCCTTTCGGTCCTTGAATTGGCCAAGGAAAGCCATCAACAGGGACAACAGCAAAGCCTGCAAAAGCGATATCAATATTTAGAAGCAACTCAAAAACGTATGCTTGCTTCGCTCCAGGACTTCTTAGCTCATGCCCATTTGGAGGAGCCCACGGGCATTTATCCCGTAAAGCTCAATGAACTAATCGATGAAATTTGCGAAAATCTGCAGAGTGAAATCGAAGCCAAGGAAATTGATATTCGAGTCCCTAAACTGCCGATCATTCATGCCAACGAATTTGAGATGATGGCACTCTTTCAAAATATCATAGCCAATGCGGTTAGGCATAATGATCATGCTCAAGCCTTTGTGCAGGTGGATTTTCAAAAGGAGGGAGATTATTGGCAGTTTAGTATCAGAGATAACGGAGCTGGAATCCCTATCGAAAAGCAAGCAAATATTTTTGAATATGATCGCCCTGTCAATAGTGAGAACAAGGCCCATCAACCCGGTATTGGATTAGCTTTTTGCCGACGCATTGTCAAGAGTCTTAATGGCAAGATTTGGCTTGATTCTACTCCTCAAAAAGGGACCAGCGTCTCTTTTACTTTACCACGAGAAACTGATCATTTATAAAATCGGTCTATTTATTACCTTTGGGCCATGAAACGATTTCTCCCTTTATTGATTATTTCGGCTTTGATCTTTGTGGCTTGTGAAAGTGAGCCCACAACAAGCTCTCAAACCAAAGGCAATGAACCTGCTTCTACCTCTGCCTCCAACTCACAAAAGCCAGCAGAATTGCCAGCTATCCCACCTGCTGTAGAGGAGGCAGAAGAAGTGGATCGATCATTGGGACAATCTGAGCTCAAAGACGCGACCATTAATCAATCGGGATTTGAATTAAACATAAAACTACCTCCAGGTTCAAGTGTGCAAGCATATCCAGGCAATAAGAAAGCCTTAATTGTCAGTGCCGAGGATGGGAGTTTTCGCTTTGTAATCAGCACGGCAGACATTGCTACAGAGGATTTGGTTTCCCTTTGGCAGGACAATCCTCCGGTCGGCAAATTCCGCCAGTTTATCGTAAATGGAAGGGGAGGTATACTCGCAGAAGTAGAACGAGATGGAAAGGCTGACTATCACGTAGACTACATTTTCGAAAAATATCGCCTACATACTCCATTCGACCAGAATTTTAGTCGCATGCAGGCCACTAAAATATTTAATGTCTGCCGCCAGATCCAAGGGATCAATCGCTAAGTAACTAGTTGCGCTGGACTGCTAGAATTTCTTCCACGTATTTACGCTCATTGGCCAAGCGCGGCACCTTGTGCTGCCCACCTAATTTGCCACGGCTTTGTAGCCAGTGGTGGAAACTTCCTGTAGGTAGTACCCTCACTAGTGGAGGTCTTAAGGCCATGTCTCCTGTACGCTTGGCTTCATAATCTGAATTCAATTGCTTGAGAGTTTGATCCAAGACCTCTGTAAAGCGGGTAACATCCGTAGGAGATTTTTCAAACTCTATGAGCCATTCGTGTCCGCCTCCTTCAGTATCGCCAAAATATATAGGTGCCGCAGTATAATCTGCCACCTCTGCTTCAGTCGCTTTTGCCGCAGCTACGATGGCCATTTCAGCATTTTCGACTACTAGTTCTTCGCCAAATGCATTGATAAACTGTTTGGTGCGGCCGGTGATCTTGATTTTAAATGGAGATAGATTGGTAAACTCTACCGTGTCCCCAATATTGTAGCGCCACAGACCTGCATTGGTAGTGATCAGCATGGCATAATTGCGACCTAGCTCTACTTCTGCTAGGGTATGTGTCTTGGGATGGTCCTCATGCATATGCTCGACAGGGATAAATTCATAAAAAATCCCGTGATCGAGAAAGAGCAGTAAGTCAGACTCAGACAGATCGTTCTGCGCAGCAAAGAAACCCTCAGAGGCATTATAACAATCGAGATAAGACATGCTAGGCGAGGGCACTAATTGCTCGAACTGCTTACGATAAGGTTCAAATTTTACGCCTCCATGGATAAATAGCTCCAGGTTGGGCCAGACATCCAATATGTTGTTGGAGGTAATGCCTTTCTTTTCGAATATATGCCGGATTAAGACAAGCGTCCAAGTTGGTACCCCTGCGATAGAGGTAATATCTTCATCCATGACATCATTGGCCATGGCTTCAATTTTACTTTCCCATTCAGGCATAAGAGCGACCTCTTTTTGAGGCGCGCGCATCAATTCAAAAAAACGAGGCAGGTTCTCCGTAAGCACTGCGCTAACGTCTCCCACCCGGGTCTCATCGTAGTATGGATTAAGTGCATGCGAGCCGCCGATGGAAAGGGTTTTGCCAGTAAAAAGCTTACTATCTGGCCGTTGTTCAAAGTAACAAGCCAGCATATCTTGGCCTGCTTTGAAGTGGCACTCTTCTAAGGCATCAACCGTAACCGGAATGTATTTACTCTTATCATTAGTGGTGCCTGATGATTTGGAGAACCACTCTACCTTACCCGGCCATAAGATGTCTACTTCCCCTTTCAGGGAACGCTCAATCCAGGGGAATAAAGTTTCATATTTATTGATTGGTACTCGTTCGCGAAACTGCTCAACATTTTGAATGTCTGCATAGCCATAGGCCTTGCCCCATTCTGTAAGCTTCCCTCGATGCATCATTTGGTCAAAATGAGCCTGTTGGACGTCGAGAGGACGTTCGAGGAATCTTTCGATTTGATGCATGCGACGCTTTAAAATCCAGCTCGCAACTTTATGTACCAGTAGTAGCATGTAGTGATAGTAGAGCGTTAGCGATTGAGTTGGAAGTTCTCACCGAGATAGAGACGGCGAGCTTCCGGATTATCCGCAATTTCCTCAGCAGTACCAGAAATACGAATCTCTCCCTCATATAATATATACGTGCGATCCGTAATATTGAGTGTCTCATGAACATTATGATCGGTAATGAGAACCCCAATATTGCGCTGCGCTAGATCAGAGACTAGATGTTGGATATCTTCTACTGCCTTGGGATCAATCCCGGCAAAAGGCTCATCTAGCAAAATAAAGTTCGGGTTTACCGCGAGGGCACGAGCGATTTCGGTGCGGCGGCGTTCTCCACCGGAGAGCAACTTACCCTTGCTCTTACGAATATGGGTGATCGTAAACTCCTCCAGTAATTGGTCGGTTCTCGCCTGTCGTTCCTTTTTCGTCAGCTTCGTTCCCATCTCCAAAACCGCCATAATATTGTCCTCTACCGAGAGATTACGAAATACCGAAGCCTCCTGAGCCAAATAGCCGATCCCTAGCTGCCCACGACGATACATCGGCAGATCAGTAATATCTTGGTCATCCAAAAAGATTTGGCCTTGATTAGGACGAATCAGTCCTACAATCATGTAGAAGCTCGTCGTCTTACCGGCACCATTAGGGCCTAGTAGCCCCACAATTTCGCCTTGTTGTACCTCAAGAGACACGCCTTTGACCACGGCTCTTTGTTTGTACTTCTTGACGAGTTGGCGGGCTGAAAGCTTCATAAGTTTGGTCTTTGGCTTTTGTAGGTCTTTGGTAAAGTTAAGATTCTCGGAGACTATTGGAGTAATCATTATATGGAAAATTTAATAAAAAAAGCGGTGCCTAAGGAGACACCGCTTCGATTTGTTGAATTCTTCAATTTAGGGTTGCACGACAAGCTTCTGGCTTAGACGCCCTTGAGAAGTTTCAAGTACAACGAAATACATTCCTGCGCTGATATTGGGTAATTCCCATTGCAATTGGTGGCTACCTGCCGCGAAATGCTTTGTGTCATGAATAAGGTGTATCCTCTGCCCTTGAAGGTTGTAGATACTCGCACTGATTTCTTGGGAGCTTAGTAGCTCAAAATCTAGATTCAATTGTCCCTGTGCTGTTGGATTAGGCCATACCCTAAACATCCCTCCGCTAAATGATTCTTCCAGATTTGTATTGACTCCATTAGAAGCAAATAACATCCCTAAGCCATTATTGCCGGGACGGTTTTGCTTTCCAAGCACGTAAAAATCTTGATCAACTAAATGGAAGTTGAAGCTATTGGCGATTTGGTTGATGTTATTCAACACCGATACTTGATTCCAAGCACCCTGCCCATCACGCCTAATAAGTCGAAGCTCATCGGAGGCAGAAAGATAATTGTATAATATCCATGGGCGATCAAGATCATCCAAAACCAAATCTAAAGGTGCTCCTGCCAAATTGGTAAAGTCTCCTACTACAGCGTCAAAAGTCCACCCCCCTAAGCCATCTGGATTTGCGACAATAATACGGTTGGTACTGGCATCTCGGAAAGCAATTACCGGTTCATCATTTTGCGTGATTTCGATATCAGGGAAAACAGGGATATAGGACTGAGCCATGGTAACATCTGAGAAAGCCCAACTTCCGCCTGTTGGCAGCGTAGCTAGCTTTAACTTGGCGTTGAAAGCATCTACATAGGCCACATATAGTTTACCAGTATTGTCTGCTTTGAAAGAGGGCTGCTGCCCAACGATTAGACTGGTATTGTCAATCAATTGATTCGTCCAGATCCCTCCTGGGTTATCTAAGAAGGCATATCTCAATTCGCCTTCGCTAGCTAAATAGTAACACAGATGCATTGTTCCATTTAGCTCCATCAGTTGCAAATCGCTATACTGCCCTCCTGTTTGGATAGTATTGATTTGCCAGCTACCGCCTGTACGAGTAGCAACCTCTAGACTTTGACCTCCTTCATCTGCGAAGGCAACGACTGGGTCTCCATTGGCATATCTTGCAAGGCTTATACCTTCTACTAGCCCAATATCTGAGATGATCTCTTCATAGTTCCAAACCCCATTGATTCTTTCGCCAAAGTTTACTGAGCCATTAAAGGCCTCGTCATAAGCGATATAAATTTCGTCATCGGTGCCCGAACGCTCAATTTCAGAATCAAAGGAAGCTCCCCTCGTTTCGGTCAAGCTAGCTTCTTCAGTAATCCAATTATTGACTTCGACAGAGCGTCGAGACATCGTTAGAAAATCAAGATCTTCATGGTAGGCTAACAAAAACAAGCTGTCCTCATGGATACCCATTTTCATTTTTGAAGTGATAGGAGCTGATAGCAAAGTATCAATACTCCAGGTATCCCCGCCGTTGGTAGACTGAGACACGATCACATCACTAGAGTTGGCGATCTGATAGGAAATAAAGATTGAGTCAGCCGATTTTGCCGCTACGCTAAGATGATTTTTGTAGCCATCGCGGCTGGTAACTTCCTTATAAAAAGGAGAATACCCAGCCATACCGATGGAGTCTGGATGAAAGCGATTATAGAAAAAACGCTTACGAGAATCATCATTACTTAGCTTCCCATAAAAGTTGGAAGTCGTGTAAATCGAATGGATAAATCCATCCGCTGATTGGTCAAAGACAATATCGTCAAAGCCTTCGTAGAAGGTATTTGAGGTCAAATTTGCATTGAATACTCGCTTTAAAGAATCAGCAGTTCTGTAGGTCCAATTTAGGAGATTGTTACTAGCAGATTCGGCCCAAATAAAGCTGCCTGTATGCAAGGCGTTACCAACTGCATAAAAGTTGTTGTTAGGCCCAGGTATGATCTGGCAAAACTCCCCGAAACGGTCTACACCTGGTAGACAACCAAAAGTTTCCGTAAAATTAACATCCGGCAGTTGGTTATGGCTCCACGTATTATCCGTTTGCTTTGCAATAACGTTTAGATTGAGCTCATACTGACTGTAACTGGTTAGGCCCGGAGCGCTGTTACAGGGAATTGTATTGGAGATCTTACCATTGAAAAACATGATTAATGGCTCTCCATTGCTTTGCAGGACAATGTCTAAAGAATGCTTAAGAAAGAATGGGAAAATACTCCCTTCCCCATAGGTACCAAGATCAGAGCTATCATAAATCCGACTGCTTTGCCAGCTTCCACTTTCGTTAGTGGCATAATGAAGCCAAGCATTCCCATCTTGACGTCTGAGGAAAGCGATATGGACAAATCCGCTATTGTCTACAAGAATCGCCGATCTTAAGCCGTAAGCCCCACTTTCTGGCACTACCTCGTAGGTCCACTGACCGCTTGCTTTGTCGCGGCGAGCGTACATTAATTTTTCTTCTTTCCGGATCCAAAATGAAACATGCAGATTGCCGGCATCGTCGATCATCATATCAGGGCTCGCGCCTGATTGTTGTACATCTGTGATGATGTTTTCGTATTGCCAAGAGAGCAATTGGGCTTCAAGCACAAGGACTGACAGCATAAAGAGTGTCAGTAAAATACTAATCGGGAAATAAGATCGCTTCATTAGGATGCTTTAGGTCTTTCAGTCTGAGATTAATTTTCGTCTTACCGTTCCAGGTATTGAAGTCTGGTTGATATGCAATATGCACATGATTATTCGCTAAACGATGCCATTTTTCGGCTAGATTAAACCCGATGGCTTCGAACATACAATTGTCTGATTCTACAACGAGTTTTACGTGTACTTCTTTTAAAATAACGGTGTTAAGAACGCGGACGTTTGGTGTGGCAAAAACGGGTTTTCTATTTGAGGGCCCAAAAGGTTCCATCCGCTGAATCAATCTTATGAGACGAGCATCTATTTCTGAGAATCTCAGCTGCGCATCAATGGCCAATGTAGGCTGACGTTGGTCTTCGGTTAAGCGTTCGGCAACGACGGCCTCAAAATGCTCGGCAAAAGCTGGAAAAGCTTCTGGTTTCATCGTCAATCCAGCGGCGTATTTATGGCCACCAAACTGAATCAGGTGTTCCTTGCAAAGGTCCAATGCCTCATATAGATCAAATCCTTTTACGGAGCGGGCAGATCCAACAAGCTTGCCATCATTTTGAGTCAGCAAGACCGTGGGTCGATAGTAAGTCTCTATCAGACGGGAAGCGACAATCCCAATTATGCCTTTGTGCCAATGGGGTTCATAAAGCACTGTGCTATAGGCGGCTTCTGGATCAGGATTTTGGGCAATCTGGGCGAGTGCTTCTTCTGTAGTCTCTCTATCTAGGGTCTTACGTTCGTCATTAGCACTTTGTAACTCATGTGCCAATTGGATGAGATCCTGGGACTTGCCTCTCAGGACTTTTACGGCATCTTTACCATGATTTAATCGGCCAGCAGAATTGATCCGTGGGCCGATAAAGAAGACGAGATCAGAGATATTCCAATTGCGGTCGTACTGAGCCTGGCTCTTCAGGACTCCGATACCAGGAAGAGGTTTATGACGGATTTTCTCAAGGCCAAAATGCGCTAAGGTCCTATTTTCTCCCGTAATCGGCACTATATCACAAGCAATACTTAAAGCCAACAAATCTGCATATTCGACCAAGGGATCGGGTGCATCGCAAAGATTAGAAGCGTTCAGCGCAGCTGAAAAAGCCTGTAAGAGCTTAAATCCAACCCCACAGCCAGTAAGCTCTTTGTAGGGATAAGGACAATCACTTTGCTTGGGATCGAGGATCGCTAAAGCTGGAGGCAGTTCAGGCCCGGGAGTATGGTGGTCGCATATAATGACCTCTATCCCTTTGGTGGCGGCATAACGCACTTTATCAATCGCTTTGATACCACAATCAAGGGTAATCATCAGCTTTGCCCCCATCGATTCGGCAAAGTCAATTCCTTGAAAAGAAAGTCCGTAACCTTCCGAATACCGATCTGGAATGTAAACCTCATGCTCCAGTTCTATGGCTTCAAAAAAGAGGCTCATCAAACTAACGGAAGTAGTACCATCTACATCGTAGTCGCCAAAGAGGAGTATTTTTTCCCCTGCGCGGAACGCTTGGATGAGGCGTTCAACCGCTTGAGGAAGGTTCTTCATAATAAGGGGATCGTGTAACTCTGAAGCCTTCGGCGAAAAATAAGCCTTCGCGGCCTCATAATCACCGATCCCTCTCCGCAACAAAAGCTCCGCCAAAACTTGGGGGAATACTTTACTCGTACTCAGGTCTTTGACCAGAGGAGCTACCGCCTCTGCTTCTGGTCGCTGTTCAAATTTCCAAATCAAGCCCTTCTCCTTTTTATGATTCTGATCAGAATCTATTCCCTAAAATTAGAAATCATTCCCCACAATCGAAGGTCCCAGATCAAGAAAATTTTCGATAACTGGCAAAAACCTAACATGCAGATCGGAAGTTAGAGTAGTAATAATTTGTGTAGCTTCCCAACAAAATTAAGTCAATGGTACGAATCATTCAGTTAGCGGTATTGCTTTTCGCTCTTAGCCTAAGCGCTTGTAAAACAGAAATGCCCCCTCAAGAGGAGGCGCCCAAAGAGGAAATTGAAATAACTGAGGGTTCTTCTTACCTAGCCCTTGGTGATTCATATACCATCGGAGAAAGTGTTGCAACGGATATGCGTTGGCCTGTGCAGCTGCAGGCTAAGTTGAACAAGGAAGGAACCGAAGTCATGAGTCCTGAAATCATTGCCCGCACAGGTTGGACCACTGACGAACTACAAAGCGCGATTGATGCTTCTGCGCTAGCAGATACCTTTGACCTAGTCTCCCTCCTTATTGGCGTCAACAACCAATATAGAGGCTATGACTTTTCTCGCTATGAAAAAGAGTTTGTCGAGCTATTGGACCGTGCCATCCAATTTGCTCAAGGCGACAAAAGCAAGGTCTTTGTCGTCAGTATCCCAGATTACGGTGCCACGCCCTTTGGGCAAAGTGCCAATCCACAAAAGATCGGCGAGGAACTCGATCGATACAATGCTTACGCCCAATCCATCTGCGAAGCCCGAGAAATTCCCTTTTTTGATATCACACCTATTTCCCGCGAGGCAGTCAATGATCTCGAACTAGTCGCCAGCGACAATTTGCATCCCTCCGGCAAGATGTATGGCCAGTGGGTCGATTTGTTTTGGGAGGATGTGAAGGGATTGTTGGAGTAGGAGGTTAGATTTGTCTGTTTAATACAAGTTTGCGGTAGTAATGTCCAAGAGGAGTTAATTCACAGCTTTTGCTATCCATAGCAGCGTCGTACATGTGGTCAGCACCAACAGGTCTAACAAGTCCAACTCTATTTAATTGCTGTAATAACCAAAATTCATTTTCTTTTTCTAAATCTCCTTTTCCTGCTTTTGGTTCATATGCTGGGGATAGTGGGAAACCATTTAGCTTCCCCTGGAATAGAGGCTCTAATTGTCGAATAATATTTTTCTCAATCATGGGATTACTTGTTCTTAGTACCGTCTCCTTGTCTAGAAATACAGCAAATTGAGGTCTTTGGTCAGCCAGGGAAAGTAACTGTTCTAAATGCCTATACAAACTTCCTAAGGTGACTTTTCCGACAACATCACTTGCCTCTCCCTCTAAGCCGTTAATCAAGTACCTTGTGAATAAACTACCGCCACCACTCATTTCTGCACTTTGTTCAGCACTAGTCGCAGCTAAGATTGCCATTCCTTTCCTCAGGCTCGTTAAGTCATTTCCTTGTGAAGAAATTTGAAACATTTCGCCGCTGTAACAGCAGTCTAATATTATGATTACCTCATCGTGATGACTATTCATCACTAAACTCTGTAACTCGAAAAAAGAAATACCGGGATCATCTGGTGTTGCTTCGGAGGTACACAAAAAGCCAATTCCCCCCTTAACACTCCCATGTCCGGAAAAATACAGTAGACACTTTTTATAGTTTCTATTATTAAAAAATTTGATGAGCTTATTTCGCAAATGACTTTTTTGAACGAGTTCTCTATCATTCAAAAGGGTCTCACAATGATAATTGGGTTCGCCATCATAATCTTTACTTAAAAGTTCTGCCAAACTTTCCGTCTCATCGATCACACCAGAAAGAGTCTGAAAATGAGGATCATCATATTCCTCTATGCCAATCAAAAGGGCTTTGCGTGCCATATTAATCTAGGTTGGTTTCAATTTGAATACACATCCGGCGTAAAAAAGAAAGTTGCGCCTCTTCTGCGCCTAATTGATGCAATTGGGTGATAGCAGTGTGTAGAAGGCTAACACAATATAACTTTAATGCGATATTTTCCTTAACAGCTGGATCATTTTGATCGGGTTCTTCCACTCGAATCTCTGTATCTGTGGCGAGGAGGTGGATAAACTCCCTTTCCACATCCTCATTACTGATAATTGCGATATCATATTCCTGACTTAATTCTTCAGTTGTATTTACCAATGCAAGGCGGGATTTCTTTTCCCGAACTTTTAGCTTCTGTACGATTTGCTCCCAGCTAATCAATCCCGTTAGGCCACAAAAGCGATAATGCTGTGCTAAAAAATGCTGCCAGTTGAGTTGTCTGACTGCATAAGAAAGAATCTGATCACGATAGCGCGAAAGCACTTTTTGTAGAAGCTGGGGCTGATCGTTCGCGAGTAGCGTAAAAAAAGAAAATACCTGTTTCGTTAAATAAGCAGGTATTTCATGGACACTCGGGTCATCTGGTAGCAAGTGATTACGGGTTGCAGTGAGTTTCAAATAAGGATTGTTGACGATTACTCGAATAAAGGAAAATTCGCTTGGCAAAAAGTTGTTTTCCGCTTCACATACCCATACCCCTTTTTTAAATATCTGAGCACCTTTTGAATCCTTTCCCTCGCTAAATTGATCGATACTTAGGAATACTTGGCTACCATCTGCTTCTGTACAAACAAAGCTTGCAAGTGCTTGGTGCGATGGATAATAGGTATTAAAAAGTTGTTGGGCGGCTTCTGGCTGACATAGCGATTGCTGAGACTTTTCAGTTTTTTCGGCTCGCCGAACGCTTGTCTCTACAAAACTTCCTGCAGGATTGAGTACTTCTTCTTCCTTTGAGATATAAATGGGTTTACTCAAAAGAGCAAAGGTGCGCGAAATGTAAGCTTGTAAAGGCTCTCTTTTAGCTAAATGCTGAAATTGATCCTTGAGGACCAGCTTTACTGTTGTCCCATGAGAAGGGGTGTCAGCAATAAATATCTGCATTTGATTTTTTCCTTCCACCCAAACCAAACGAGTGGCCTTAGGGCTAGGCACTTGCCTACTAGTAATTTCGATCCTTTTCGCTAAGGCAAAGCCACTCAGACGCCCTACCCCAAATTCCCCAAGGCCTGAATGGATATACTTTGACACTTTATTGCCAAAAATTGAAAAACTTTCAACTAACTCTTCTT